>JANPPB010000250.1:0-10965 GCA_031428295.1 Segetibacter sp.
AGCTCCGATGCAGGCAATGGGGTGGGCTATACAGGTATTCGTATAAGGGGCAGCGATGCCAGCAGGATTAATGTAACCATGAATGGCATTCCGTACAATGATGCAGAAAGCCAGGGTTCTTATTTCGTTGACTTGCCTGATCTCGCTTCGTCCCTGACCAGCATTCAAATCCAACGGGGTGTAGGTACGTCTTCAAATGGTGCAGGAGCTTTTGGAGCCACCATCAACCTTGCCACTAACGAGTTTAATAAGGAGGCCTATGGTGAGATCAATAATTCCTATGGGTCCTTTAACACCTGGAAGCATACTGTTAAGGCAGGCTCAGGTTTATTGAACGATCATTTTACCATTGATGCACGCCTGAGCAAAATCTCCAGCGATGGATACATTGACAGGGCTTCTACAAAACTCAATTCTTTCTACCTCTCTACAGCTTGGGTAGCAAAAAATGCCTCGCTTCGGTTTAATATTATTTCGGGTAAAGAAAAAACCTACCAGGCATGGAATGGTGTACCCGAAAGCCTGTTAAGGACAAATAGAACTTATAACTCAGTTGGAACGGAAAAGCCTGGTGATCCCTACGAGAATGAAACCGATAATTACCAGCAAGACCATTACCAGTTATTTTACAACCAGGCTCTATCATCGAAGCTATCTTTTAATACTGCCTTGTTTTTAACACGCGGAAAGGGTTATTACGAACAATACAAAGCTGATGCAAAATTTGCAAGTTATGGTCTGCCACCTTTTATAGCAGGAGGAGGCATTCCGGTAAAAACTACTGACCTTGTAAGACGCTTATGGTTAGATAATTATTACTATGGCCAGATACTGTCGCTTCAATATAAAAACGGCCCTAACCAATTAACTTTTGGCGGAGGATGGAACAGGTATGATGGCAAACACTATGGTCAGGTTGTCTGGGCAATGGCAGGTATACCTAAAGACTATCGGTATTATAATGTAGATGCATTTAAAACGGATGTAAATGTTTATACCAAATGGCAACATGCTATTACTAACAGGTTAAGCGCTTTTGCTGATGTTCAATTTAGGCATGTTAACTATACCATGAATGGGTTTAGAAACAACCCCACCGTTAATGTTGACCGGCAGTTTAATTTTATAAACCCAAAGGCCGGTTTGACTTACAACTACAATGGATGGCAAACCTATATAAGCTATGCCCTTGGAAATAAAGAACCCAACCGCGATGACTTTGAGGCAGGCATAACCCAGCAACCCAAACACGAAACTTTGCACAATATTGAATTGGGTACACAAAGAAAGAAGCAGCATTATGAGTTTGGAGGTAATTTGTTTTATATGAATTATCAAAACCAGTTGGTATTGACCGGAAAAATAAATGATGTAGGTGCATATACCCGTCAAAACATACCGCAGAGTTACAGGCTGGGAGTGGAACTGCAGGGTGGAGTAAAAGTGTCGCAATTTCTGAATGTTGCAGCCAATCTTGCACTTAGCAAGAACAAGATTAAAAACTTTACGGAGTTTATTGACGATTACGACAATGGAAAGCAATTAGAAGTAAACCATAAAAATGTAGACATTTCGTTTTCTCCAGCTGTTATTGGTGGAGCCACCATTCAGCTTTCGCCTATAAAAAATTTCTCAGTGGATTTTATCAGCAAATATGTTTCGCGGCAATATCTTGACAATACACAGGACAAAAGCCGCAGCCTTCAACCATATTATGTGCAGGATGTGAAGGCGGTTTATAAATTGCGAAACAAACTATTTAAAGACTGGAATATTATTGCACGTGTAAACAATGTATTTAATAAGAAATACGAACCTAACGGCTATACGTTCAGCTATGTATACAATAATGTGCAGTCAACTGAGAATTATTATTTTCCTATGGCGGGTACCAACGTATTGGTGGCGGTGAATATCAAGTTGTAAAAGAGTAACTCCCAGTCTGCTGCATCCCATTTAATGGTGATTGGGCAATCAATGAGATCATTGAATTAAGGTGGCATAAACTAAAAACGGGCTGAAATTATCAGCCCGTTCTTTAATAGAAAAAATACGTTTTATTTATGCTACCGGCGTATTGCCGTATTTCTCATTCCAATCAATTATACCGCCTGTAAGATTGTATGTATTGGTAAAGCCCATATGTTCCAACATAAGGCAGGCCATTCCGCTACGGTTGCCCGACCTGCAATAGCAAATAACCTCCTCGTTTTTTAGTGGCTCCAGTTCTTCAATGGCCATGTCTTGTATGCGGCGCAATCTAAAGTGTGTGCCACCAATATTAAATTCGGCACGTTCAATATCTTCTCTAACATCAATGAGATTTAATTTTTCGCCGGCATCCATGCGGGTTTTCAATTCTTCAACGGTAATATTTTGCATAATGGGTATGTTTTTTAAGATGATTACAAGGCTGGGGGAGGTTGAACAATGGCAGAGTCAATAACAGGCTTTTCGGTACTCAGCCACAGATCAATATTTTGTCCTGCCTTTATCCGGTTGGTTTGTTTTTGTCCATCGGCTAACGATGTGAGTTGTTCAGGATTTTGCCTGTATACAAAAGCTGCATCCAGGTTGGCAACACCGGCATCAGGTACAGGCGTATAGTTTACGTTCATGGTTTTAAGTAGAATTTTGGCCTCCACAAATGTTAGCCCCACCAGGTCAGGCACTTTCATTTCTTCATCGCCTATGCCATCGCCTAAAACCAAACTAATTTCACTGCCCATAAAAATTTTAGTGCCTGATACAATAGGTTTGCCATTGAATAATTGTTCGAGTACAGCGTTTTTGGCTATATCGGGTCTAAAGGTGGTGTCACCTAATTTAAACCCTAAATTTTCAAGGTACATTTCGGCATTTCTTATGGAAAAGCCAACCAGGTTTGGCATTTCTACCAGCGGCGGTTGCGACCTGTTTATAGTGAGGTAGATGGTGCGGTTTACTTTAACCATAGCCTCGCCTTCGGGAGACTGCTTAACAACGGATAGCTTGGATGCATTGTCAATGTAAACTGAATCTTGTATCACTACTTCAAACCCTATGCTTTCCAATAACTTTCGTGCTTCTTCAACATTTTTACCAACTAGCGAGGGTACCTTTTGGTATTTGCCATGTTTTGTTATGTAATCGAGTGAGCCAAAAAAAACCAGCACCAATATAGATGTAAGCAATATAACCGCAACTATATTTACCCAAAGCGGTTTATGCGTTAAAAATTTAAACACTATAGATAATTTCTAATTGAAAATAAGTTAATAATTAAAACATTCGTCTATGATAGCCGAATAAAAATCCTTCAAACTCCAGCCCATAGCCTGTACCTGTTTGGGTACAATACTAGCCTCGCTTTGCCCTGGTACGGTGTTAACCTCCAACATGTAAGGTTCACCTTTTTTCTCATTGTAAATAAAATCTATTCTTACAATGCCACGACAATTTAAAAGGCTGTAAACCTTTTTGGCTGCAGCATTCACTTTTTCAATAATACTGTTGTCGGCCTGGGCCGGGGTAATCTCATCACTAAAGCCAGCCACATACTTTGCCTCATAATCAAAAAAATCTTTCTTACTAATAACTTCTGTAATGGGCAAGGTAATAATGTCACCCTTCGCTTTAAAAACACCTATTGTAAATTCGCGGCCTTTAATAAATTCTTCTACTAAAACCTGCGGATCTTCCTTAAAGGCTTTCTCAAGCGCAGCAGGTAATTCATTAGCATTTATTACTTTACTCATGCCAATGCTGCTACCGCCATTGTTTGGTTTCACAAAAAGTGGTAACGACAATTTTGCCAGCACATCATCGGCTTTTGGTGCATTGTATTGAAACAGGTGCATGGACCTTGCTACTGATATGCCACCAAAAGCAACAACAGCAACTGTAAAGCTTTTATTAAATGTTAGGGCCGAGGTTGCTGCATCGCAGCTTGTGTAGGGAATTTTTAGCAGGTCAAAATATCCTTGCAATTTTCCATCCTCGCCGGGTGTTCCATGAATACCTATGAACACCGCGTCGAACAGAATTTTATTACCGTTGATGTTTAAGGAGAAATCGTTTTTATCAATGGAGATGTCGTTGCCATCTTGGCCCTCGTACCACCAGCCTGTTGGGTGTATATCAATTTTATAAACAACATATTTCTCCCGGTCCAGGTTTTTTTCAATTGTAATTGCACTCTTATAACTTATTTCGGCTTCTCTACTATAACCACCCGTTAAAAAAGCTATGTTTTTTTTACTCATGCCTGTTTATTTGCCCCGCAAAGAAAGTAAAAATTAGCTTACCCAGTTATTTTAGGTTATGGTGTTTCAATTACACAGCAAGCAGACTTATTTGCCAAATGGATAAGCAGTATCCGAAATATTTTGCGTAGAAGTATCATCCGTATCTGCGGAATGATACGGCGAGTTGGGGTTCTTATCAACTTTGCGGACATCGTGCATAATGACGATAAGGAAACCAATTATGGAAATAAACAGCCCGAAGAAAAATACCTTATAGGCTATAGACAGGTAGTTAAATTTTTTTGAAAGTACTTTTCTTACTTCATAAGACTCTTTAATCAGTTCTTCAAATATGATGTGTTTTTCGCCACTGAAGAAATCAGTCATATCGCCTAAATATTTCTTCCAGTCAACATGTTTAAAATTTGGATCCAAACGGTCAAAACTTCCAAAAAAGAAGAATTCTTTTTTGGTGGTCTCTAAATTTTTTCCTTCCCAATTTGCGAGGGGTTTACTGGCCATAATACTGTAGAAAATAGTAACGGCCGATCCAACTAATAAACTGGCAGTTGGTAATGCAAACCACATGTTAGACTCCAATTTTTTAAGCACCAATGCTACTACCACCGATGCCAATATTGAATTTACCTGTATCAGCAAGCCGGCCTTTCTATCGGCAAGCGTAATCAGGTTTATATAATTTCTAAAAGCAATCTTAAACAGGTCTTCATTCTCTCTGCTTGTAGGAGGGTGGTTGCCGTTTGCCTTCTCCGACATTCGTATCTCTTTTACTTGCTCCAGCCTTAATTTCTCCAGTCGCTTTTCAAGTTCAATATAATTTTTGCTTCGTGTGGCGCCATATTCATGGTTGGCATAATGTGTATCAAAAGCATGAGTAATAAAGTATTGCTTGCATTGCTCCAGCCATTCAATTTGCGTGTAGGTTTTATTGTAGTGTTTTTGTTCTTCTAATTGCAAAAGCGACAGTTTTTCCAGGGCATCGGGCAAACCCAAATGTATGTCTTTGCCATCGCGGATGACTCTTTCAATTTTATTGAGCGGCGATTTATTTGTTTTTAAAAAATTGATATAATACCGGATCATTTTTCTTTCTTCCTCATCTACACCATTTTCATCAAAAAAATTGATTATCAGTGCTTCGTTATTAAGTTCGGGATTTGATGCGTCATCCCATCCCATGTCGGTAAGCACAAGGGCTACCAGGCCGGGTTCGTAATCCAATTTGGAAAGATCTTCGGCTTTGGCTATTTCCTTACAAATACTGACCGTTTCATTAACAAACCTGAAATCATGAAAAAGAAAAATGTCGTTATGGGTTTCTGCAAACCGAAAAAAAAATTCAAGAGTTTTTTTTACGATACTTTTTTCAGCTTTAGACATGTGGCAGTAATTTTTTTCCTGGAGTTTAACAGCTTTAAGGTAAGATAATCAGCTAAATAATAAAAGACCATTTTGTAGTATCACCCGGGTATTATATTTATGTTGATGAGACTATTGCAGAATGAAGCATATTTATGGTGAAGGAATAAAATCTATAATTAATTTTTGTAAGGTATTGCGGATATTAAGTCAAACTGAAAGCTGGAAGATATTAACCGAAAAATCTCTTCGATCCTGGTAGATGTATGATTAAATAAAAGCAGTAGCACTAACGCCCAGGGTTTGGTCAATTTTAGAAAATTCTAACGAAGTATACAAACAGCTTGCCTACATAACCTGCTACCTATTTTTTTTAAGCTGGTTTGGTAAATTAGCAAAGTATGTTTTAATAAGTTGGAGTTCCTGTTGTACGGTTGCCTGTTGTAAACAAGGTTGTGGCAGTTGCATTTTCAAGTTTTTTAAATGCATTCCCTGTTTTTGTTTTTTTGAAGAACTACCTTTCTTTTCTCTCACAAAATCATCGTATGGATTCGGTATTACAAATAAGGCTCCTGGTTCTTCATATACTCTCCCTAACCAGGGGATTTTAATAAGTTTGTTATTTTTAAGCATAGAGTCTGTATTGTTTCAAGAATAATAGATCTATTGAATAAATATCGGATTACACCATAATAAGTATTCAATAAAAGAACTATTGCATCTTATTACCACATCAAAACTTTTGCCAGCCTACACAGAGGTTAAATTGTTTCGTTGGAGAAACCAGGTTTATCAAATCTTCTTCAACATCGTTATAACTTCCTTTACCGGTGTATCCTTTTTATACGAAGCCAAAAGTTTGCCCTGCTTGTTGTAAACGGCAGTAAACGGCGTTTTTTCCAGGCGATAGAAGTTTTTTAGGGTATAAGCCAAACCCTCTGAGCCCACAAAAATATTTGGTTGAGATGAGGTATTGTATTTTTTTTCAAAAGGGAGTAATTCCTGCGGATTTACGAAGGTTACGAAAAGAATGGTGGCTTTCTTAAACTCATTAATTTTTGGAAAAAGCTGGTCCATCAACACAATGCAATGATCGCAGTTGGGCGAAAAATATATTAGTACAACTGGCTTATCACGAGGCAAATCTTTGTTTTGAAAATAAGCCCCATTGGTTTGCATAATTTTAAAAACCGGTATCTCTGAAGTGCTTTTTTTAACGGCTTTTTGACAATAGCCCCCAAGTGCTATCAGCGTCAAAGACAAAATCAGTATTGAATTTTTCATAGAACGTTTTTGTATGAAACTTTTATTATTCCTTTCTACTGTATTAGCATCTACTTTTCATATGTAAAGTAAAATCTAACTCATCATTATAATTTACAATGCTACAGAAAAGTTGGAAGTTTGAGCGATAAAGGGACATGATGCATGTAAAAACACTAAGTGTTGTTGTTCATTAGCTATAGATCGATTGAAAGAATGACCGGAGTAAAAACTTATTATTGACCGGTTAAAACTTAAATCCAAGCGTAGCTACCACATTTCCACGGCTACCAGTTTGTGCTGCAAAAGTGTTTGGCTTGTCGTTTAAACGGTAAGGAAAGTTTACATCTTTTATAAAATTATGCACATAGGTAAGGTCTAAGAACATCCCATGATTGCGGTAACCTAACCCACCACTCCCTTGTACTCTCCGGGCTTTCAGTGCATCACTTTGAGTGTATGGATTTCCATAAAATGCTCCACCTGCTCTAACCATAATAGTATTAAATTTTAACTCCCCACCTACCTTAAAATTAAAAGCGCCTTTGTAGTAGTCTTTTATTTTATCGTTTAGTGATTGGTAATAATTTACCCCAGTGGCGTCCCCGCCATCACTGGACAAAAAGCGGGCGCTCCGGTAATTAACGTATTCAACATCGGCAGTTATAAATCCTTTTTGCTGGCGGGTGTCGTTTACCTCTCTTAGCACATAACTGGCACTTCCAATTACACGCCACGGTGTGGTCATGTTATATTGCCTGTCTCCTGCATTGCCACTGTTTAGTTTGTCGCTCGTTTCGGTAAGGGTACCATTTCGCGTATATTTTTCTGTATCGGTCGTCATTGCCGCCCTAATATTATCTCTAAAGGAAAGAAAAGAGGGAGTGTGCAGCGCAATGCCCAAACGCAGAAATTCCTGCGGTTTGTATATCATGCCCAACTTGGCATTAATACCTATGCCCCGGCTTGTGGATTTTTCAGTAAACTCAAAGTAATTGAAGTTATTGTTTGGGTTTGTAGTGGCATCACTTTCTCTAAAACGAAGGTCTCTTTGGTAATAGATTACGGGAATATTAACGCTACCCCCAATATAGAGCCTGTCGCTCATATTTGCGGCACCTGCCAGCGATATTTCATGGTAACCCCCTTTTGTGTTTATTTCATTCTCCTGGTTAACACCTTCAACACCGGGCCTTGCAACTGATGCCTGGCTTTGATAGCCCAATTTGCCATTGGCCATAAAACTGTCAATCAGGTAGGTGCGAAAAGCAAGTGAAGAACCAAATATGTAATTATTTTCAGCAGCAGAAGGGCTTGCGTTATCCTTTACCAACTCCTCTAAAAATTGCTCTGAAAAAGAGCTCATATCGTTTTTACCCTTATAAAAAGTTCTGTTGTTAAAGCTGGCCAACTGATTAACCGATATGGAAAAAGCACTACTGCTCCAACGTGAGCCTGGCCTGCCAATACCACCAAAAATAAAACCTGTAGCTCCGTAGCTGAAGGCATTTTTCTTATTGGCAGTATTATTTCCCCTAAAATTAAACTTGTTTTTATTGAGTGCAAAGCCGGGGGAGAAAACAAACTCGTTGGTTTTAAACATCCCGATACCAGCAGGGTTAACATTGTTGGCAGTAATATCGCCTCCCAGGCTGCCCATAGCACCACCTATTGCCATATTGCGGGCGGTTCCATTTTGAGTAAAAAAGCTATTGCGCAAGGCATCCTCAGGTAGCTGTGCTTTTACATGTAACAAAGAGCACAACGTTGTAAAAAGAAGTATATATTTTTTCATATCATTTTAGTTAACCATACTGGACAAGGCTTAAAAAAAGCAGGATCTTACCCTGCTTCATTCATTTATAAAGATCAATAAATTAATTACGTGGAGGACGCGATGTACCGGTACTGCTTCCCGTGCTGTTATATCCACCACTGCTACCCCCGGCGCTATTACTTGGCGCTGAAGTGGAAGTTGAAGTACGGGCAGGCCTGTCATAACTGTTATTGCTGCTGTTGCTGCCATCATTACTTTGGGTGAAAACTTTTTTTACAAGGTTCCCAAAGTTGCCATAGGATTCACCTTTACTATAGTTGGTATTTTGATTATTATAGCGGGTGTTCATGTAAGTAGCCAGGTTGCTCTTGCCTGTAACGCCTGTATATACCTTTGGATTTTTATAATAAATAACGGGATATGCAGGTGAATAACCTCCGCCATAGCCATAATAATTAGGACTAAAAAAACCTCCATACATATAAGGAGATCTCCAGTTATTAAAGACATATGGGTTATTTCTGTAATAATTATTTGAATTGAAAGCATTGTAATCGTACCTGCTATCGTACCAATAACTATAGTCATCGATCGGTTGCCAACGGTCCCTGTTCTGAACCTTCATACGCAAATACCTGTCGTCCTGGCTGGTAATGTTTTCCTGGTATCTGTCACGGGTGGTTGTTGTCTTAGCAACGTAAGTAACTTCTTTGGCAGGCGAATAGTATACATCATCCGGAGTTTGGGCAGACTTGTATGCTGTAGTGCAACTTGCAAACAGTAAAGCTGAGAAAACAAAGAGTATATGTGTATGTTTCATTTGAATAGGTTTAAAAGGGTAAATCACTATGAAGTTACTACTTTTGGTGCTCATTAATTCTTAAGCAAATTAGTATCAAAAACTCAGCCATTTAGTTATTATCGGGCAGTTTGTTGTTAATAAAACTGTAAGAATTTTAAGCCTTAAACAATATAAAATTATTAGCCATACAGGAACATTATGAGCAAAGAAATTACAAGCAGGCAACAGGATTATAGTCAATGGTATAACGACCTGATTATTAAAGGTGGATTGGCAGATTACAGTGCCGTACGTGGATGCATGGTTATAAAACCTTATGGTTTTGCCCTTTGGGAGAATATGAGGGATGTACTGGATAGAATGTTTAAAGACACCGGTCATCAGAATGCTTACTTTCCTTTGTTTATACCTAAAAGTTTTTTAAGCAAGGAAGCTGCGCACATTGAGGGATTTGCTAAAGAGTGTGCGGTAGTAACACATTATAGATTAAAAACCGATCCTGATGGAGGAGGATTAATAGTAGACCCTGAGGCTAAACTTGAAGAGGAATTGATAATAAGACCAACCAGTGAAACGATTATCTGGAACACTTATAAAACATGGATACAAAGCTATCGCGATCTTCCTTTGCTTATTAACCAATGGGCTAATGTGGTAAGGTGGGAGATGCGTACCCGTTTGTTTTTACGTACTGCAGAATTTTTGTGGCAGGAAGGCCATACGGCACATGCTACTGCCAATGAGGCGATAGCTGAAACCCACCAGATGCTGGACATATATGCTGACTTTGCGGAGACGTGGATGGCCATGCCAGTAATAAAAGGTGTAAAGACCGTAAATGAACGCTTTGCAGGTGCAGTAGATACTTTTTGTATTGAAGCGCTGATGCAGGATGGAAAGGCACTGCAAGCCGGCACTTCGCATTTTTTAGGGCAGAATTTTGCAAAGGCGTTTGATGTAAAATTTAGCGACAAAGAAAATAAGCTGGATTATGTGTGGGCAACAAGTTGGGGTGTAAGCACCCGTTTAATTGGTGCATTGGTAATGGCACACAGCGATGATGATGGGTTGGTGCTTCCTCCAAAATTGGCTCCAATACAAGTGGTTATCGTTCCAATTTACAAGGGCGAAGAGCAAAAGCAATTGATAGATGAAAAAGTGAATGCCTTTGTAAAAGAACTAAAGCAGGCCGGAGTAAAGGTGAAATACGATGACAGCGAAAACAATCGTCCCGGTTGGAAATTTGCCGAATACGAAATGAAAGGTGTGCCCATAAGAATTGGTATTGGTGCAAGAGATATTGCCAACAATGTTGTTGAAGTTGCCCGCAGGGATACAAAAGAAAAAATGTCGATGCCGATTGAAGGGTTGGCAGTAAATATTATAAAGCTGCTCGATACCATACAGGAAAGCATTTACAACAAAGCATTTGCCTTTAGAGAAATGCATATTACTCCAGCAAATACATGGCAAGAGTTTATTGATCTTTTGGACAATAAGGGTGGTTTTGTTTCAGC
>JANPPB010000251.1:0-7117 GCA_031428295.1 Segetibacter sp.
ATGGGATTCTGCAAATGGGTACTTTAATGATTATGATGTTAGAAAGCAGGCGTATCGCTCGGTGTTTGCGGGTGCCTGTGGTGTAACGTACGGTCATCATTCCATCTGGCAGTTTTATAATAACCGCGAAGAAAAAATTAATCATGCAAAAATGTATTGGACCGAAGCGCTGGACCGGCCCGGCGCCACACAAATGGGTTATTTAAAGAACCTGATCCTTTCAAGACCTTCTTTGAAAAGGGTGCCTGACCAAAATATTATTACCAGTGGACAGGGAGATAAGGGTGAATATATGACTGCATATAAAGACAGCTCAGGCAGCTACCTGATGGTGTACCTGCCGGTTGGAAAAACTGTGGGAATTAAAACAAGCTCTATAAAAAGCAAAACAATTAACGGCTGGTGGTTCAATCCTAAAAATGGCAAAACAACCAGCCTTGGGCAATTGCAAAGAAAAGATGCTATGACTTTCACACCACCTATAACAGGTTTTGGTAACGATTGGGTGCTGGTATTGGATGATGTAACAATGGGATATAACGGCATTTGATTTTAACAATGACTTGATATGCCGAATTCAAAATCAGACACCTTGTAAATCTAAAACACATCGCTTGTTGAAATTGGTCAAAGCTTCAAGAACCCAATGCTTGCAGCAAACTTTTTATAAGGTGGAGTTTTATTTGATTTCAATATTAAGTCCGTCTAATTTCTCAATTAGTTGTTGAATATTTATTGTCGCAATATCTAATTGCGAACAGATTGCTGGAATCTTTTTGAAAACTTTGTTATCGTTACTGACTTCTGTTTCTTCTGTTACAAGGAATATTTCTTCAGTGGGATTATCTTTTATAAGATTTATGCTCGTAAGTATCAACTTCATGTCCGCTGAGTTCATAAAATCATTTTTTACTGAATCATATTGAATCTCAGTAAGTCTGTTTTTAAAAACACCATTTACAAATTGATTATCAACTTGCCTGTAAAATTTTGCTGGTGCAGGCGGTAAAATAAATTCAGTGTTTAATGGTAGCTTGTGAGTTTTGTTGAACGATTTGTCAATTAAATATGATAAAGTTGACAACACTATTCCCTTTGAAGTGTATGCGCATTCATCAATTATTTTGTCAATAACCAAAATTTCTCCACTGGCTATTTTAGATTTAATTAATTCAAATAAAACTTTCTGTTTGTCAAATGGCAAGTAGTAGCGAACCAAAGACAATAATGAGCTAGTGTCAATGACTACTTTCATATAAGAAACTATCTAGTTTTTCAGGTTTAATATTTAATTTCTTACAGAATTCATATTCGTTAATCACGCCTTCGTAAAATGCTGTTTGAATTGTTGAAACTAATAATGGTGACTTTATCGGAATTGGTGTTGATCCACCTGGCTTAATACCATTTTGTTTATCTAAATCTTTTTGTTTTACTAATTCTTCAAACTTAACTCTAAAATCTTCTTCAAAACCTTCCTTGACTTTTTTGTAGTTGGCAGGACTAATTTTATTAAGTAAAAGCAGTTTTGTAAAAATTGCAATTATACTCAAATGTGTCTTTTCAGAAATAGATTGAATTAAATCAATATTGTAATCATTTTGAACAGTTGAATTGTCAATATTTTCAATAACTTTCTCAAATTCACCACTCAAAAAATAATAAGCAAAATCATTACACCAATTTTCAATTTTTGATAATTTTTGATTGGCTAAATTCTGGTAGTCGATTTGGTCAATTTCTTCTTCATCTAAAAGATAATGTCCTAATTCATGACCAAGTGTAAATATTTCTCTCTTAAATGAAATTTGTTGCCTTTTTAGAACAATTACATTTGGTTTAAGAAAAAAACCATCAATATTGGCTCTTTCCTTTTTATTCCATGTTTCTACGAATTCGAAAACAAAAATATTTTTTTCAGCAAGTTTTTTTATTAACTCAGTCAAAAACTCTTTAGGCTTTTCTTTAAATTCGACCTTTATTAACCTTCTGATTTCTGTTGCTGCATTTTTGGGACTACTATTTATAGTAAAAAATGGCAAAATTCTTTCAAACTTAATGTCTGACAGTTCTGCAATCGCAGATAGTGAAATTTTAAATTCTTCAAAATGATTTACAATTTTTCTTGCCCCTAAACTCAACTCCACCTCAAATTTTGGTTTTCTAAAAAATATACTAGCGTCTATAGAAATATCGGGAGATTTTGGGTCTAAGTAGTAGTGAATACCTTTATTGAAAACCTTATCTATTCTCTTTAGATGTCCAAGTTCAATATTTGGATTTAATATCTGTTCTTTTGTAATTGATTTAGTTAACCCCTCACTAATTAATGGCAACAGTTCTTCTACTGACATTTTTAGCAGTTTCAGCAAATATTTTAGCCTTTCTATGTTTTGCTCAACTTTCAATAGTTCTTATTATGTGGGAGGGCAAGATAGTCAAAATAGTTCTCGCCGTTTGGTTGTAACATTCGGAAAAAATTGCACCTAACAATTATATTGTGGATTGCATTCACAGTCATTTCCATTTATAGGGCCTAGTTGATGATAATTCAGCATACAGCCAATCCTTAAAAATCAGCTAATTTAAAAAGCCAACAATCATAACAACTTATGTTTGCAGGTAAGCAGTGCATTCAATGAACAAATCTATTTCCCTTAGCTTCTCTCTACTTTGTGTTATCGCTTATATTTTTTTAGGCATGGGTGGTGCAGGCTGTGCCAACATTATTCCCCCTACCGGTGGTCCAAGAGATTCAATGCCGCCCGTTTTACTGCAGGCATTTCCACGGGATTCTGCTACCAATTACCAGGGCAACCGCATTTTGCTAACGTTTAACGAATATGTTACCATCGAAAACGCCAACGAAAATGTGCTGGTATCTCCAACTCAAAATAATATTCCCATAATTGATTATAAACTTAGGAACATAACTATTAAGCTTCGCGATACACTTGAGCCGAACACCACTTATTCTATCAACTTTGGTAATGCAATAAAAGATGTAAACGAGGGCAACATTTTCAAAGACTTCACCTACGTATTTTCAACCGGCCCCCAACTTGATGAAAACACTCTAAGCGGCAGAATTGTGTTGGCCGAAACTGGCAAAGTAGACAGCACCATGCTTGCGGTGCTTCATCGCAATTTGTACGACAGTGCTGTGGCAAAAGAAAAGCCCCGTTACATAGCAAGGCTGGATGGAAAAGGAAATTTCAGGTTTCTAAATTTACCGGCCGGCAGGTATAGCTTGTATGGCATTTCAAGTTCGTACAACAAAACCTACGACGATACTACAAAGCCCTTTGCCTTCTACAACCATATAATTGAACTGGACAGTAACCTGCAAAACCTGCAATTATATGCTTATGCAAAGCCTAAGGCTGTAGACGTTAAAAAAGCTGCTGCAGGCACCGCTTCAAAGGATAAGCAATTGCGGTTTTCATCCAATATACAGGGTGGCTATTTCGATTTTTTAGATCCCTTCATCATCACCTTCAACCGGCCCATCACTGTGTTCGACAGTTCGCAAATCAGCCTGGTTAGCGACAAATCGAACCCCCTCAATAATTATAAAATCAACAACGATTCTGTACCCAACCAATTTGTGGTGCGCTATCCCTGGAAGGCCAATACACCTTACCAACTCATTTTTCAAAAAGATGCTTTTAAAGACTCTACCGGTCTTACACTAAGCCGTACGGATACACTGGAATTCATCACCAAAAAAGAAGAAGAGTACGGGAGCCTTAAAATCAGGTTGAATAATTTAGTACTTACAAAAAACCCGGTTTTACAATTAATACAAAGCGAAGCATTGGTATTATCGGAGCCCATTACACAACGCGATTGGTATAAAAAACTGTTGAAACCCGGTAGCTATCAGGTTAGAATTTTGTACGATACCAATAAAAACGGCAAATGGGATGCAGGAGATTATTTTACAAACAAACGACAACCAGAGCTTGTTGATGACCTTAACATTATTATTGATATAAGGGGTAACTGGGACAATGAAAAGGAAATTACGCTGACCGCGGAGTAACCTCATTCAATTCATTTCTCTAGGCAGAAGTGATCTTTGATAACAGTCAACAACATCAGGATACCAGTGCTCATCATCACAGTAAAGTAAAAGCTATTTACAATTTTTCAAACCCCTCTTTCAAACCCCTAACCCACAAGTCAATCCTTATCTTTACCACATGCAACTTCCTTCCACTTTGTTAGAAAATGCAGTGAGCGAATTTTCGAAATTGCCCGGCATTGGCAAAAAAACAGCCCTCAGACTGGTGTTGCATCTTTTAAAACAAGACGTGGCCGAGGTGCAGCAATTTGGCGAGGTAATTTCTAAAATGAGGACAGACATTAAATTTTGTCAACGCTGCTCCAACATTAGCGATGCTGATATATGCAGCATTTGCTCCAACAGCATGCGCAACCAACGCCTTATTTGTGTGGTCGAAAACATTCGCGATGTTATCGCCATCGAAAGTACCCAGCAATTTAGCGGTACCTACCATGTGCTGGGTGGCGTAATCTCACCATTAGATGGCGTGGGGCCTAACCAGTTAAACATCGAAAGCCTGGTTTACCGCATTCAAAAAGAAGAAACTGAGGAAGTTATTTTTGCGCTTAATCCTAACATACAAGGCGACACTACCATTTACTATATTCAAAAGAAAATAGCGCAGAATTGTAAGGTTACCACCATTGCACGGGGTATTGCGTTTGGTGGCGAGTTAGAGTATGCCGATGAAATTACGCTGGCCCGAAGCATTACCAATCGTTTGCCGGTAGGGCAATATGTTAAGTAAATGGTTTTATAGAACCAGTAGTTTTGAATGAAGTAAAATCGACCTTTAACAACTAATGTCATTAACTTAAGAATATTTGGGTAACAAACATTGTGAAAGGAGCCGTCATGCTGTCCTGAACAAATTTCAGGATTGTTTCAGGATCTCAGCATCCCCTGGAGTTTGTACTACCATGATCCAAGGGATTCCGAAACCTCCGTTATTCAACGGGGCAGGCAAGTTGCCAATGACCAAAATGCCTAAAAGCCATAAGTTAATGACATTGCTTTAACCAACTAAAAATAGTTTTATGTCAAAAGGATTTAAGATTACCGTTCTCATTCTTTTATTAATCATATTAGTGGGCGGCACTATTACTTACCGCATGTTTACCAAGCCCAACCGCGATGTAGCTACAGAAAAAGGGATTGTAATTACCGCTGCCCAATTGGTAACCGAATTTCAGGAAAACGAAAATGCAGCCAACGCCAAATATTTAAACAAACCCATCGAAGTAACTGGAACGGTAACTAACGTGGCTCAAAATCAGGAAGGCATCACCACTGTTCTACTCTCTTCAAACGATGCAATGACCGGTGTTTTTTGCACACTCAAAGAAAATAATCCAAATATTAAAACCGGAACTCAGGTTGTTATTAAGGGCATTTGCAATGGTATGTTAAGCGATGTTCGGCTCGGCGAAGCCATATTGGTTAAATAATCTTAACAATTTCGTTGTTAAACCAATATTCTTTTAAAAGTCAAATAACTTCATTTTATAAGAATCCTTTCATGCGTAGATTCATCTGTCTCCTTTTATTGCTGTCATTTGGCTTTGTTTCAAATGCGCAAATTTTTAGTACAAGGTCTGCCTCCGTTTCTTTCTATTCAAGCACACCGTTAGAAGATATCAAGGCAAAATCGTCGGACGTTGAAAGCAAATTTATGAGTACTACCGGCCAGCTAACCTTTATGCTGCTGGTAAAAAGTTTTAGGTTCGATAACGAGATGATGGAAGAGCATTTTAATGAATCATACCTTGAATCCGATAAGTTTCCCAAAGCCGATTTTAAAGGCACCGTTACCAACATAGCCGCTGTAAATTTTAACCGCGATGGGGTATATCCTGTAACTGTGCAAGGTAATTTAACCATCCATGGCGTTACCAAAGCAGTTACCACCAACGGAACCATTGTTATAAAAATTGGTAAGCCAACCGCCAAATGTACCTTCCCCATAAAGGTTAGAGACTACAACATCAGCGGTAAAATAATTGGTAAAGAGCTGGCCGAAAGTATTGCCATCACCATTGATTGCCGCTACGAATAGCTCCTGGCTTTCTCCTGTTTGCATGGTCACACCCACTCCATTTTGCTGTAAACTGCACAAGCCTTATTTTTGCTCAACTTTTTCGGGCGGATTTGTTTATTGTTCATCCCGAAAATTTTACCAACTGAACTAATAAACGAAATCCTCTCTGTCTCTAGCACCCAGAATGATTCTCGTTCTAAGTTTAGTTTAAATTTTATGGAACCACCTTTATAACAATGATCAAAATTGTTGTGTCACTCACTTGTACAGTGTTGCATAAAGCAACTACCGTGTAGGCCGGCGATATAAGATTTAATCACCTTTGCGCCCCTTAGTGCCTTCGAGCCTTTGTGGCCCAAAAAACCTCAGTGATACTTCATGTCGTTGTGTCTCTGTGCCCGCCAGGCCTTAACCGTTCGGACGGGGTTTTAAATAAAACTTAGCGCCCCTTAGTGCCTTATCGCCTTTGTGGCCCAAAAACAAATAACTATGGACATCAGACAAGACCTTCAGCAACGCATTCTTATTATCGATGGCGCTATGGGCACCATGATACAACGCCACAAGCTCGAAGAAAAAGATTATCGCGGCGAACGCTTTAAAGACTGGCATACCGATGTAAAAGGTAACAACGACCTGTTAAGCATTACCCAGCCCGAAATCATTGTAGGCATTCACAAGCAATACCTCGCTGCCGGTGCTGACATCATTGAAACCAACACCTTTAGCAGTACCAGCATTGCCCAGGCCGACTACGACATGCAGTCATTGGCCTACGAGTTAAATGTTGCCTCCGCCAAATGTGCAAGAAAAGCGATTGAGGAATTTCTCTCCTCCCCTCTTGGGGGAGGTCGGGAGGGGGCTACCAACCGTTACGTTGCAGGTGCCATTGGTCCGTTAAATAAAACGCTCAGCCTAAGCCCCGATGTAAACAACCCGGGTTACCGTGCCGTAACCTTCGACGAGGTAGCTGAATCTTATACCGAACAAATTCGCGGCCTGGTTGACGG
>JANPPB010000252.1:0-1895 GCA_031428295.1 Segetibacter sp.
TCCATCTTAAATCATCCACTGATCCTTCTTTTAACGCTTCATATTTTTTGGATCATTATTACGTGCATTTACTCAACCAATGCCTGGTTATCTTTTAAATTTTTATTGGCAAAAACATGGTACATCGTACCATTTGTTGTACTGCCTTCCATCATACTTCACAATCGGGCGAACATAAAAAAGCTTGCATTATGTCTCCTAATTCCAATGGCATTTGTTATAGCGCAAAGCCTTATCAGGCATGCCTTCTATGGCTATACGTTTGAAGGAATAAAAAACACCCTCTCTCCTTTCTTCCGCAATCATGTTACATACTCATCCATGTTGGTTTGCCTGCTGCCGGTGCTTTTGGCAATGTTAAGGTTAACACCAATAAGCAACCCTTACCGCAAGTATCTGCAGGCTGCATTAATCCTTTTTGTGACCGGCTTAATATGCTCCTATTCCCGTGGTGCCTGGCTGGCATTTATAACAGGCATTATCACCTATTTTCTCATTAAAAAAAATTGGGTTAGTAGAGCACTCATAGCAATTGCAGTTGTATTGGTTATTGGTACAAGCTGGCTCATCAGTAATAAGCAGTATCTAAGGTTTGCACCGGATTATAACACAACCATCTTTCACCCACAGTTTTCTGAGCACTTGCAGGCAACAGTTGATTTTAAAGATGTATCGAATGCCGAAAGATTTTACAGATGGGTGGCTGCAGCCAACATGGTTGTTGATAAACCGCTGACCGGTTTCGGTCCAAACAACTTTTACAACAATTACCGGCGCTATACCGTTACGCCTTTTAAAACATGGGTAAGCGATAATCCGGAGCATTCCTCCGTACACAATTACTTTTTGCTGACGCTATTGGAGCAGGGCATTCCGGGGTTAATTTTCTTTAGCATACTATATGTTTCAATGATAGTTTGGAGCCAAAAATTGTATCAATCATTGAAAGATGAATTTTATAAAATGGCAGCATTAATAACCGGTGTAGTGGTGGTTATGATTGGCACACTCAACTTAATG
The DNA here is from genome assembly GCA_031428295.1 of Segetibacter sp. GTDB lineage: Bacteria > Bacteroidota > Bacteroidia > Chitinophagales > Chitinophagaceae > Segetibacter. The sequence goes on from JANPPB010000252.1 coordinate 1,021, forward strand.
AACGACCTGATTGAGACAGATAAAACAGGCAGCTTATTCTGGCTTTGTTTGGGTATGCTGGTGGTTCTAAGTAGAAAACTTCAAGAGGAGAAATCACTTACATAATCGGTTTTTGTTGACCGGCAGAATAACCTGGTGCAGCCCCGGTTGCCACGCTCGGTTCAACTATATATTTTCATAGCAGCGATGCTTGCATCATTATAAACCATAAAGGAGCATATACAAAAAAAGTGTTTGACCATTAGTATGTTCATTCGCTTTCCTTTATTTCAACTATCATTTCTACTTCAACAGCCATATTAAATGGCAGCGTATTTACTCCCAGGGCTGTACGGGCATGCTTGCCCGCATCGCCAAATACCCTCGTCATCAAATCCGAAAACCCATTTATAACTTTTGGTTGATCGTAAAAGTCATCAGCACTGTTAACATACCCATTCACCTTAATAATTCTTTTAACTTTTGATAAACTACCCAGCGTCAATTTTAAAACAGCTAACTGGTTTATTGCAGTCAGCTTTGCAGCTTCGTATCCCTGATCCAATGTTAAGTCCTTTCCAAGTTTTCCCTTCATGTATTCGCCATTGGTTTGGCGTGGCCCTTTGCCCGATAAATAAAGCAGATTACCTACCAGCACTGCATTCATATAATTTGCAACAGCTATTTGCTCAGCCGGTAAAACAATACCCATCGCTACAAGATTTTCTTCCGGCTTTTGGGCATGGGTGTTCAATGTCATGAGCATACCAATGCATACAATGGCAATTTTCATAATAAAAATTTAAATGATTAAGGAGGCTCAAAGGATAGATAAGAGTTTAGTGATCAACAATTATGGACATTATCAACCCTGTAAATATGCTTGTAAATTAAAG
>JANPPB010000253.1:0-5380 GCA_031428295.1 Segetibacter sp.
ACATTCTTAGTAGCATTTGCCGGGGTTTTATTGGTAGTACAAGGAATAATTGGAGGCTCGGAAACCCTGAAAGATGTTTTACCCGAAGCGCAGGCAATGCTTGCTGTATCGCTGCCAATAACCGGGCGTACATAAAAATAATAGGTGGTACTATACGATAAGTTTTGAAGTATAGCGAAATTTTCTACGCCCGGTGTAGACCCAATATTGATAAGGTTATTTGGATCGGTACCAAACATAACTGTGTAAGCAGTTGCGCCGGGTACTGCATTCCATGTTAAGGTGGGCCTTTTAGTGGTAATAGTACCTTCAGCCGGGGCAGTGTTCGACGTACAAACAACAGTAGCCCGTAGCGACCATGCAGATACGCTTGCGCCACCGCAAACACTGCGTACATAAATAAAATTATTAACCCCGGCACTAAGGGTAATATTGGCCGTAGTAGCTGCTGTTGCCGTACCTGTGGTTGGAGCTGCACTGCTGGTAGTAACGGTATACTCGTACCCTGCTACACCTGCAATGGCGTTCCAGGATAAGGTTGCTGATGTTGATGTAACATTAGTAAGCGAGGTAATACTTGGCGCAATACATGCCAGTGGTGTAAACCTGTACAATTGATTAGTTGCAGGCCGTGATGCGATAGCATTGTTCTCAACTGTTGAACTTACAGTTGGCGAAGCAGAGCTTGCAGATAACGACAAGAAATTACCGTGGCCCGTACGGGCAGCAGTAATACCAATAGATGCCCGGGCATTTGAAGTGCCACCAGTTTCCCGCTTGTAAAGAAATTCAATAACATTGGTGGTCTCGTACAATTTGGCCTGAAACGAAATAGTTGCGGCAGTTCCTGAATACGACCACCGGGCTTTAGACCATTCAACAGTTAATATCCTGTTTGGGGCCCCACCAGTCAACAAATATTTAATGTTAGCATTATCAACCAGGTCATGGTCACCCCATAAAGGTGCTATAACTGGTCTGATTGAGTTTTGAATGGAAGCACCTGAAGTAAGGTTATTTAAAAAATAATCTTCGTCCGGGCTATTCTTAAAGCCTTCCCCAAAAGTTAAAAAGCCATTTACGTTTACATTAAACTGGGTATACGATAAACCGTTGTAATTAAACGCAAATCCAATAGGTAATCCATTGGCATAACCTTCGTCCGCAGTGCCATAGTCAATAGAAGGAGTAGTTAGTGCAGGATTGATACCACCGGTTATTGCAGTAAATGTTGAGGTGCCTGAAGAAAAGCTATAACTCACCTGTGCCATTAAAGAAAAGGCAGGTAGGAGGATAAGCAGAACGGGAAGTAAAATTTTTCTCATTAGTAGGGTTTTAAAGTCAGTTTTAAATGGTGGTAAAATGTAAATATGAACTGTGATTTTTTATACCGGATGAAAGAAGAAGCTGGGGTGTTTGATAGGCAAAACTGTTGTTCCCGGTGTACCGTCAGGGTAACAAGTCATAAAATAATCAGTAAAGGCACACCAGGTATTGTAGTCTGTTATAATGTATACTTTCTCCCATTTTTAAGGTCGAAGCAAGCGTTTGAAGGGAAGGAGTAAAGTATAATTTTTTCATGCTAATGATTTAGACGAATCTACCAAAAAAGTGGATTGAAATGTTGGCTACACGAAAGTTTATACTAAACCAATCCCGCGTGTTTGTATAATTTAAACCGGGGGAAAAAAGATAGTATCAGCAAGATAACCGACAATACCAGTAATACATAGATACCATATCGTTTCTCCGGACACTCTCCCATTTCGCATTGCGTAGTTAACAGGTAATTGCGTATGGCCCACGATACATTAAATGAACAAACAAATACATTGATCCTTTTGGCCCAAATGTTTGGCAACAATATCATTGCAATAGTGATAACTGAGAAAACGATGTGCATGAGGCCCGGTTTACCAAGATTGGTTTTTCCTGCATTCCAACCGGTAATAGTAGTATCTATAGGGGGGATGTATACCCAGGGTGCAAAGCAAATGGCTATCAATAACAAGGCAACAACAATTGATAATTGATTCAAATATCTCATACCGGTAAAATTAAGCGGCAATAATTACTACTTCATCTTTGGCCAAATTCTTTTTAAACAACCTAAACTTAGCCGCTAAGGGATTGATATAAAAATTGGTTTTATGAACAAGAGTTGCGAAAGTGGAGCCACACTGTCATTTTAAGATTGAAGATAAAAACAGGCATTTCATAAAGGCTTGTTTAAATGCAGATTGCCCCACTGTGCTTAATAGTACCATCCCTTACCTTTGTTTTTGTTATGACAGAATTACCCATACTATTAGTTGACGATGCAAGTGAGGATCTGTATGAGCGAAAGGTTATTAAAACGGACAAGGGCCAGGAGCCTTACCGCATCGATAAGTTTTTAATGAACAGGATTGAAGGGGCTACGCGAAATAAAATTCAAAATGCTATTGAAGCAGGTTTGGTTACAGTTAATGGTCATACCGTTAAGCCCAACTACAGGGTAAGAGGGTTAGATGAGATCATTGTTTTCAGCTACGACTCACCGGAAAGCACAGACGTTGTTCCTGAAAAGATGGACTTGAATATTGTTTATGAAGACGAGGCAATTTTACTGATAAACAAACCTGCGGGCATGGTAGTTCATCCCGGAAGTGGTAACTATACCGGTACCCTTTTAAATGGTGTCAGCTACTATTTACAGCAGCAAAACCCCAACATTGACGAGAATGTATTACCACGTTTTGGACTAGTGCATCGCATTGATAAAAATACAAGTGGTCTTTTAATAATGGCTAAAACAGCAAAGGCTGCTGCTCATTTGGCAAAACAATTTTTCAATCACACCGTAGATAGAAAATACCTGGCCCTTGCCTGGGGCGACATGGAAGCAGAAGAAGGAACCGTGGTAGCACATGTTGGCCGAAACCAACGCTTTCGCAAACTGTTTGAGGCTTACCCCGAAGGCGAACATGGAAAAGAAGCTATTACTCATTACAAAGTACTGGAACGCTTTAATTATGTAACCCTGGTGGAGTGTATTTTAGAAACCGGGCGTACCCACCAAATAAGGGTACACATGAAACATATTGGGCATACGCTATTTTGCGATACTACCTATGGAGGAGATAGAATTTTAAAAGGAACCGTGTTTAATAAATACAAACAGTTTGTTGACAACTGTTTTCAAATTTGTCCGCGACAGGCTTTACATGCTAAAACGCTGGGCTTCATTCACCCCGAAACGCAACAGAAAATGTTTTTCGAATCCGAAGTGCCACCGGACATGAGCCAGGTTATTGATAAATGGCGCAAATATGTAAAGGGAAAAGAAGAATGATTTATTACTTATTTTTAGAACAAAAGAACCCAAGATTGTAATCTGATGAAAAGTGTTGTGCTGGCATGTATTGCAGTTTTCTTTTTGCTACCAGCCTGCCTGTTTTCGCAGGTATACTATTTAAATAATGGCTTTACAAACGGCGGTAATGTTCGTAGCTGTACCGGGCAATTTAAAGACTCCAACCCAAAAGGCAACTACGCTTACAACGAGAACTACACCGTAACCTTTCAAACTGATTCTGCTAAAGGCCAGGCAATGCAACTGGAATTTGATACGCTGGATATTGCCCTGGGCGATACTATGTTCTTATACGATGGACCAACAACTTCGTCAAAATTGTTAACTACCCTAACTAATAAAGTTGGCGTTCCATTTTCAATTAGGGCAACTGCATTAAACAAATCAGGCTCACTTACGGTACGCTTTACGTCAGACAATAACGATTTAACCAGTGGTTGGAATGCCAGTATGATTTGCAAAAGTCCCTGCCAGTCTATAGCGGTTCAATTAACCACAATGCCTGCAGCCGATGCAAATGGTTTTATTAATATTTGCAAAGGTGGCACTGTAACTTTTTCCGGAACTGGGGTTTACAATCAAAACAACATTTACTACCACCAAAGCGACACCACTGCCAAATACCTCTGGACCTTTTCTGATGGTAAAGACACCACCGGCATTTTTGCCAATCAAATAAAAAAAACGTTTACAACCGAAGGCGGAACCATTGCACAGCTTGCCCTGATGGATCAGAATGAATGCTATAATTCCATACCGGTAAAGGTTAAAATCCGCACATCGCTAACGCCAACATTTAACATACGGCCACCTTCTTTGTGTATAAACGATACTACTCAATTAATAGCCAGACCTTCTTACCCTGAGGCTGTTTTCTCCAATCTTCCGGTTTACTCCGACAATAAACCTTTAAATGATGGTGTAGGCAAATGTTACGAGACATCCATTAATGTAACCCAATTTTTACCGCAGCAAAAACTAGTCAATCTTAATGAGCTGGAGGGCATTCTCATTAACATGGAACACTCCTTTTTGGGCGATATTACCATGGCTATTACAGCGCCAAATGGCGTGAAAGTGTATTTAAAAAAAGCGGTAGGTACTACACCAGGTTGGGAAAGTTTTTTGGGAGAGCCTGTAGATGAGCCTTTCCCAAATTCACCACTAGCCTCTATGCCCGGAAGAGGTTACGATTACCTGTTTAGTCCAACTTCTAATTTTGGAACTATGGATTCAGCAAAGGGTAAGTTTAAGTATAGTTATACCGATAAGGCCGGTCAAAAACAAGTAAATCACACCTACCTGCCTGAAGGCAGTTATACATCTGAGGAAAATTTATCAGCTCTGGTTGGCACACCGCTTAATGGTTTATGGACCATTGAAGTATGCGACAATTTTAAAGAAGATAATGGGTTTATATTTTACTGGACCATGAAGTTTAAGCCCTCTGTTTACCCTGATTCAGAAGTGTATACCAGCCGTGTTTCTTCGCAACAATGGATGAATGCACCCGGCTTAATTAGTGCCAAAGACAGTATAGCTTACATCTCGCTGCCACAGCAGGGAAATTACAGTTACACATACCGCGTAACCGACCAGTTTGGTTGTAATGTAGATACCACCGTTCAATTGTCGGTACACCCGTTTCCGTTAAAGCCCAATCTTGGTAACGATGCTTTGATTTGTCTTGGCAAAACCGTAACCCTGAGTGTTTCCAACCCACAACCTGCAACAACTTATACATGGAGTACCGGTGCAATTAACGACACTAACCAAACAATCACCAAAGCAGGCACCTACTCCGTTACGGCATCTAACACTTTTGGTTGCCAACTAAGAGATACCGTTCTTATAACAGACAACGAACCGATTGGCATTTCTCTTGGTAAGGATACATTGTACTGCAATTCCAAACCTTTAACGTTAACTCCTTCTACATCCGGAAACATTACTTCTTATACCTGGAATACAGGCGAAACCTCGGCAACAATTGTTGCCAAACAAGCTGGTAGTTTTACAGTAACC
>JANPPB010000254.1:0-2938 GCA_031428295.1 Segetibacter sp.
GCTTATCATAGTCCTCGGTATACACTTGTGGCAGCGTTACAAAGGCACCTCCATCCATGGGCCAATGCTGAATAAGCGGCAGATCTGAGATATTTATTTCCTGCTCCAACACTGGTTTAAATGCAGGATTTTTAAGCGGCAATGCATTCAATGCGGCCAGTCCAAGGCTGAAATTTTTTATCGGCTGTTTTATCGCTTTTATGGGATCGCTTTTCAGTTCAATTATTTTTTGAACGATTGCAAACGTATCCCTGAACATGAACTTGCATCGTTCCAACGAACCAAAAATGTTGGAGGCTGCTCTGAACCTGCAGCCTTTTATATTTTCGAACAACAGCGTTGGTCCCCCGGCTTCATAAACTTTCAGGTGAATGGCTGCCATTTCCAGGTGTGGATCCACTTCTTCTTTTATGCGCACCAGGTGACCATGTTTCTCCAGGTCGAGCAGGCATTCTTCAAGTGAGGAATAATTCATGTAGGTGAAACAATTCTTTGGATGATAAAGTTGAACGAAGGTAATATATGTACATAGAGGCTCTGGTACTCATTATTGCTTGTACTACATTTGCAGCATGACCAGATTGAGTGTGAACATAAATAAATTTGCCACCTTACGTAACAGCCGTGGAGGCAACAATCCTGATGTTGTAAAAGCTGCGCTTGATGCAGAAAGATTTGCTGCTGATGGGATAACCGTTCATCCCCGCCCGGACGAAAGGCACATACGTTACAGCGATGTAAGGGCAATAAAATCTGCTATCAAAACTGAGTTTAATATTGAAGGCAATTGCCGTGAGCAAAAATTTGTCGACCTCGTTTTAGAAGTTAAACCACACCAGGTAACCCTGGTACCTGATGCATTGGGTCAGTTAACATCCGATCATGGTTGGGATACCATAAAAAACAAAGATTATTTGGTGGAGATGATTGCCATTTTTAAAAAAGCAGGCATTCGTACATCTATTTTTGTTGATGCTGATATAACATTGATTGAGGGAGCCTATGAAACAGGAACTGATCGTATTGAGCTTTATACCCAAAGTTATGCAACACAGTTTTTACATGATAAGGAAACAGCGGTACAACCTTTTATTGCCGCAGCCAAAAGAGCTCATGAGCTGGGATTGGGCATTAATGCCGGTCATGACCTGGATTTGAAGAACTTAAAATATTTCGCTCAATGCATACCCGAACTGGATGAAGTGTCTATAGGTCATGCACTTGTATGCGATGCTTTATATATTGGTTACGAAAATGCTGTACAGATGTACAAAAGGCAATTAATGCGCTAGGAATAGAGCGTTAACTGAACGAAGTTAACCGATGAAAAAATTACTAAAGCTAAGTAACAAATTACTGATCCATAACCATTAAAGCAACCCGTTAACTTTATTATGGTATGTTAGGCTATGGAAAAGATGTTAATTGTTTAGTATTAAATACAGTGAGTTAAAATTAAAAATGATATAACATTAATTAATAATATTGATTATTATTAGAGATTTGCTACCCACCTTTTACATTTTTCCAATAATCATATAATTATTAGGCTAATCCCGTATAAATTTTAAAAAAGTTTAGATGGCAATAATTTATATGCAGCAGTTTTTTAAACAAAACGCTCTGTCAAAAGTTAAGGTTGAATATATTTAACCCTTAATCTTAAACAAAACACATGAAGAAAATTTTGACTTTCACGCTTTTGCTCGGCTTGATCACAATTCAGGCAGCAATAGCACAAAAGCCTGTAACAGGTAAAGTGGTTTCCGGCAAAGACGGCTCTCCCGTTGTAAGTGCCACAATTAATGTAAAAAATACCAACAATTCAGTTGTCTCAGATGCAGATGGAAGTTTTACCATTGTTGCTCCTGACAAATCAACCCTCGTAATTTCCTATGTTGGTTTTACCACAGTAGAATATGCCGTTTCTTCATTACCACAAGTAATTAGATTATCAATTGCAGATAACCTTTCGGAGATAGTTGTAACAGGTTATAGAACCGGAAGCAGGAGAGATTTTGCGGGTTCTGCCAGTACCATTAAAAGTGATAAAATAAAATCAGTGCCGATTGCATCATTCGACCAGGCATTGCAGGGACAAGTTCCGGGTATTTTAGTGCAAGCCCAATCGGGTCAGCCAGGTGCAGCAGCCAATGTGTTAATCAGGGGTCGTGGTTCTATATTAGGTAGCAATAATCCATTATACATTTTGGATGGAATTGAAATTACCGGTGGTGATTTTTCTACTTTGAACCCATCAGACTTTGAAACAATTAGTGTACTCAAAGATGCCTCCGCAACATCAGTTTATGGTTCCAGAGGTGCAAACGGAGTTATTGTAATTACTTCTAAAAAAGGTAAAACAGGTAGTACCATATTAACATACGATGTACAGTACGGAAGTTCTGAGCCGCCAAAAAATAAGCTGGAGGTAATGAACTCTAATCAAAAACTGGATTATGAATTAGCAAATGGAAACCCTTTCGGTTGGACCACTGCCGAAGTTGACAGCCTGAGAAAAATTGATACAAACTGGGAAGAAGTTTTCTTTCGTACCGGTAAAACCTCCAATCATGTTTTAACTGCTTCAGGTGGTACCGGAAAAACGATTTTCTATTTATCAGGTTCAATATTCGACCAGACTGGCACGGTGCAAAACACCGGATTAAAAAGATATACCGGTCGTGCTAATGTCGAATCTTCTGCAGGCGATTTTAACTTCGGCACCAACATTACTTTTGGATATTCTTCGTTTAATAACACCAGCGAAAACAACTCGGGTTTATCTACACCTCTAAATGCAGTTCGCTGGCTAAATCCTTATGAAACTCCTTACGATAAAAATGGTAAGTATACTGTAATTACCTCAGGTCAGCCACATGCTTTGCAGGAGTTATTAGAGAACAGTAACCAGCGCCAACAGTATAAAGGTGTTGGA
>JANPPB010000255.1:0-4335 GCA_031428295.1 Segetibacter sp.
AGATGAAAAAACACCTTCAGGCATCCCTGTTTTAATGGCAGCTTTTACTATTGCTGCAGATACCAGTTCGTTTGTTCCGGGGTGTGATGAATGCGATTTAACAATTACCGGACAACCGGCAGCTAATGCCGATGCAGTATCGCCGCCTGCAGTAGAAAATGCCAGTGGAAAATTACTTGCGCCAAAAACTGCCACCGGGCCAATAGGTATAAGCATTCTCCTAATGTCTGCCCTTGGCATAGGCTGCCGATCGGGAAGTGCAACATCTATCCGTGCATCTACCCACCAGCCCTCTCTTAAAAGATTTGCAAACATTTGTAGTTGTCCACATGTTCTGCCTCTTTCGCCTATGATACGTGCTGCAGGAAGTGCGGTTTCCTGGCAACATCTTTCAACCAGTACATCACCCAATTCAATTATTTCGGCAGCTATAGCGTCAAGAAACTCTGCACGTTTAAAGGCAGGAACAGCTCGGTATACTGCAAAAGCGGCATTGGCCAGTTCCAGCACTTTGTCTAATTCATCTTTTGTTGCCTGGGTAAAATTACCAGGCAAAAGGTCGTTTGTAGAGGACCCAAAAGCCTGAAAATTTTTTGTGCCCTCAGCACTGCGTTTAAAACCTATAAAATTTTCTCCGGTAAGTATCATAACAGTTCTTTTTTTTTATTAATTCATAAATTTATTAACCGTGCAACTGCAATGATAAATGCAAATGCACAGTATTCCTGAAAAATGCAACTACTGCCAATTAACCTTGATGTCATGCCATCATCATTCATTTTTGCCCATCCCGAGCCACAAAATATTATTTTACTTTAAAATTGCCTTAGACCTTGCAAGCTTATGCTGCTATTTCAACATACGCATTTAATTGTTCGTTTTTAGTTAAAGGTCCCATTAAATAACTAACAACCAGGAGCCCTAAAACTGCCAGTATCCCATATCCTAAAAATAAGGTGTTATAACCGGCAGTATAATCATGCGTGGTTGAAGTAACAAGTGAAAGAGACCTGCCTGAAATAAAATTAAACAGCGCTCCACCCAGTCCGGTTCCAATGCAGCCCAGCCCCCAAACCGTTGCCGTTGCGCTGGCAGGCACAATATCTGCCGGCGTAGCCAATGAGTTTGCCGTATACGAAGTGTAGCCAAAACCAGTTATTCCAAAAACAATAAGCGCTGAAATGGGTGAATGTATTACAAGTGGCGCCAGCAAAAGAGGGGCCGCCATTATAGCTGCCGACAAACAAATAGCAAGTTTTCTGGCTTTGTGTATTGGCATGCCCTGTTTTATGATGTACTGAGTAAAATACCCGCCCACAAAATTACCGAGATCGGCAATTATAAATGGAAGTATAGCATAAAACCCAATTTGTTTAAGGGTAAGATGATGCACATCTACCAAATATCTGCCAATCCAAAAAGTAACGAAATACCAAACAGGATCGAGAAAGAATTTTGAGAGCGCAAACATGGAAACGAAGCGGGTTTTAAACAATTTACCCGGAGGAATTATTTTTACTTTTTGATTACTACCTGCTTTTTTGGGTGTATAATAAGTAAACCAAAAAACAGCCAGCCACAAGTAACCAAAAACAGCCAGTATAATAAAAGTGGCCTGCCAGCCATATTGCGTACCTAAATAAGCTACCAATGGAGGTACGATAATTACACCCAATGCACTTCCACTGTTAAAAATACCAGAAGCGGTGGAGCGTTCGTGTGGCGGAAACCATTCGCTGGTTAATTTAAGTGCTGCCGGCCAATTACCTGCCTCACCTATTCCTAAAAAAAATCTTGCTACGCCAAACTGAAAAGGAGTTATAACAAAAGCATGGAACAGCCCTGCTGTGGTCCAGAAAGCCATACACAATGAGTAGCCCAACCTTGTTCCCAATTTGTCAATTACATAGCCTGAAAATGCATTAGAGATCATGTAAGCTATAAAGAACGCGGCTGCTATATCGCCAAAGGCGCTATCGGGAATCATTTTGCGCAAATCGCCATCGGCACTTAAATAGGTAAACGATAAGCGATGCACATAATTGAGCAATGTTGCCAAAAAAGCCATCGTAATCATTACCCACCGCATCCTGGGCAGCTTAACATGAGGCGATAGTGGCGAAACAAGATTCATACTGCTTATTATTTACAATCGTTAGGTGTTTAAAGGCTTAACCCGGTTGCGGCTCCGGCACAACATGTAACAGCCGTTGCATTTACCTAATGATAAAGCAGTTTTTAGTTGCTTTTAGGTTTACTTCTGTACTTCTTCTTTATGGAAATTTGCTTAACCCTAATAAATTCTTCAAAAGCCCCTGTAGCAATAAACTGATTGGTGTAGCTATCATTTATCATTACACGCTTTTGATAAACTACTGTGCAATTATTGTTTTATCTGCATGGTTTAATTTACTGGTGGCCATGCCCGGGCCACCTAAAATATAGGCTCAACCGTAACTAAGGTTTCTTTCTGTTCGGTATGTTGCAATTGGTTCTTTAAAGGCCGCCCTAATTGCTGCCAATGCACTATCATTTCATCACCCTCCTTCAGGCGAATTTGATCGCCAAAGCTGAAGGCATCGGCCCCATAAAAGTGTATATGTGCCTGGTAAGGTATACGGTGCCCGGGGTATTTAAAATGATGATGTTCTAAATTTTGGAGACTATGAGCCATATTAAGCTCTCCCGATTTTATTTGTTTTGACCAGGTGGCCGTTCCGTTTCTAACAATGCTTACCGTGCCCTGCACTTCTTTAAAATCAGTACCTATAACCAGCTCGGGACCAATTGAACAGGATCGCAATTTGGAAGGTGCCAGGTAGAGATAGTTTTTTTGCTCCATTACATGATCAGAAAATTCGTTGCCTGTAGTAAAACCAATACGCCACGGCTTTCCTTTTTGGTCGATAATATAAGCGCCTGCTACCTCAGGTTCCTCTCCCCCGTCGTTGGCAAAGTTTGGGATTTCTAAAGCCTGGTTATGAGCACGTAAAGCATGACCAGTTCCTTTATAAAACCATTCGGGCTGCACCCCTACCGTTCCATTTTCGGGGTGTCCTCCATTAAGCCCCCATTGATACATTTGCATACTGGGCGTTTGGGTAACCTGTTGGTCCTGGTGCATGATTTGGCGGTTAAGTGCACTGTTTTTATGGGTAAGCCCGGTACCCGATACCATGCAGGCAAGGGGGTTTTGCGGATGGTCGAAAGAAGGCAATATTTTCCACTCAGTTCTTCCTTCGTAAACCAGCGTGTAATCTATTGTTTGGTTAGATAAAAGGGCTATTATTTCCTGCTTTATCGATACCTTTTTATTGAGGGCATCAAGGGCCAGCTTATAAATTGAAGTAGTGTCTTTTAATAAAATAAGTAAAGGCTCCTGTACCAACGCAACACTTCTTCCTGCTGCAGGATGGGTAAGCTGTACGAGGCGTATGCTTTCTGTGATGATCATTTATTTTGCAATAACAGTTTTATAAAAATTGTATAGACATTAAACGGCTGTCCAACCTCCATCTACCGAAAAACATGCACCGGTTGTATAACTTGAGGCCGGGCTGGCCAGGTATAGTGCTATGCCACCTATTTCGTATAATTCTCCCCAGCGGCCCATAGGAATTTTGGCAATAAATGCATTGTACTTTTCAATATCGTTGGTTAGTGGAAGATTTAAATCGGTGGCAAAGGGTCCGGGTAATATGGCGTTAACATTAATTTTTGCTGTTGCCACTTCCATAGCCAGCGAACGGGTAAGCTGTAAAATAGCTCCCTTACTGGTTGCATAGGCTGTTCGTTCGGGTATAGCTGTAACCGCCAGCATGCTTCCGATATTAATAATACGGCCATAACCATTACGTTTCATTATAGGTAGTACTTCGCGACAGGCTAACCAGGAGCCGGTAACATTTACCTGCTGTACTTTATTGAACTCGCCAAGCGACAAATCTTCGATGGCACCACGAATATTTATACCTGCTGAATTAATTAAAATGTCGATTTTACCAAAAAACTGAACAGTCTGCTGAACGGTTTGCTGTACACTTTGTTCAGAAGTAACATCGCACACAACACTTTTACATACTACGCCATATTGTTGACTGATGAGTGCTACTGCTTCTTCGTTTTCTTTTACTGACCTGGCAGCTATACAAATACCTGCACCAGCCTCTGCCAGGGCTTTAGCCATTTCTAAACCCAGTCCGCGATTTCCACCTATTATTAAGGCAACATGCCCGTTAAGTTTAAACAGATCGAGAATTTTTGTTTTCAAGATTATCTTTTTAAGTTTTTCGTTTATTAAAAATAGTAGTCGCAAGAACGATTAAAAAGTTTGTA
>JANPPB010000256.1:0-2682 GCA_031428295.1 Segetibacter sp.
GTTTACACTGGTTGGTGCTACCACCCGCAGTGGTTTGTTAACAGCTCCGCTACTTTCAAGGTTTGGTATAAAGTCAAGATTGGAATATTACAATGCCGATGTGTTAAAAAATATTGTTGAGAGAAGTGCAGGCATTTTACACACGAGTATTTCCAGCGAAGCATCGTACGAAATTGCCCGGCGCAGTCGGGGTACACCCCGTATAGCAAATGGATTGTTACGCAGGGTACGCGATTTTGCACAGGTGTTGGGCAATGGCAAAATTGATTTGGCAATAGCGCAACATGCCTTAAAAGCTTTAAATGTTGACGAACATGGTTTGGACGAAATGGATAACCGCATATTGCTGGCCATCATCGAAAAATTTAAAGGAGGGCCTGTAGGCTTAACTACCATTGCCACGGCAGTGGGCGAGGAGCCGGGCACACTGGAGGAAGTGTATGAACCCTTTTTAATACAGGAAGGCTTTATGCAACGTACGCCCCGTGGCAGAGAAGTAACTTCAAAAGCTTATGAACACCTGAGTAAAAAAATTAACCGGCCAGGCACCTTATTATTCTGATACTTAAAAAAGCGGCCTCTAAAATGGTCGTTTTTTTAATAGCTAATTTCTTAAATGCTTCGCAGGGTGGTAAATCTTGCACTATACTGATCTACTTTACCTTTCACAAATTTCTTTGCCTTTCTCATTAAGTAAATGGTTAGGAGGTACGCTGCTGCAACGCCGCCCAAGCTGCCAAAAAACACCCCATATAAAAATACATGAGTAAAGGAAGCTTGTAAGTTAAATGCCCAATTGGCAAATGCAGCCAATATAATGCCCATGCTGGCTCCAAGCGTTGCTGCAATTATGGTTACGATCCGTTTTATTAAAAACATACATTCAATTTAAATTTATTGGTTGCTGTACAACAAAGCAGACACCAATTTCTTTTAAATAAAAAACCCATGCTATAATGACATGGGTTTTTTAAATCTATAACAAATATTTTAAGGAGCAACCAGTCTAAACCCGTTGCCATGAATATTAACGATCTCAATATTGGTATCGTCTTTTAAATATTTCCGAAGCTTTGCAATATACACATCCATACTTCTGCCATTAAAATAAGTATCGCTACCCCATATTTTTTTCAAAGCCTGTTCTCTGGGTAATAAATCATTTTTATGCTCAGCAAGCATTTTTAATAAGTCATTTTCCTTAGGAGATAAGGTCTGCATAATACCATCGTGGCTTAACTGGCGCAACTTTGGATGAAAGTGGTAGCTACCCAAATCAAACTCTATGTTCTCGCTTATCCTGTTTTCTTCTTCATTCCTCTTCAGTATCACTTTTATTTTAAGCAACAGTACTTCGCTGTCAAAAGGCTTGGTAATGTAATCGTCGGCACCCAGCTTATAGCCCTGTATTATATCATCTTTCATGGTCTTGGCACTCAAAAAGAATAAGGGTATGTCGGGATCAACATCTCTAATCTCTTCTGCCAGTGTAAACCCATCCATGTTAGGCATCATCACATCCAGTAAACATATATCAAACTTCTCTCTCTGAAAAGCTGCCAGGCCCAAACGGCCATCTCTTTCTAATATCACATCATAATCATTCAGCTCCAGGTAATTCTTCAAAACCATCCCGAGATTGGTGTCGTCTTCGCACAATAATATTTTGTATTTTCTTCCTTCCATATGTGTGTGTTTTTTGTTTTACAAATTACTTAAAATATTGATTTGCAAGCTATAAAACTTGCAGGTAATGATTTGTTAAAGCAACTAATAGATATTGTAACGATTATCTATTAACAAACTATTTTAAACGGCAGACTTTACCAAAATCATAAAGTTTTATTTGCTTCATGGCAAAGCCAAAAAACTTGTTTGATCTGCACCATCAATAACTTAAAAATTATGCCACACAATCAATTACCTTAATTGTCAAACCTAAATATCATTTTTAATTATTGTTGCCCCCCTAATTTTAGTGTATGATGTTAACACCGGATAACAAACTGAAAAAGCTGATTGTGATTGGTGACCGATTGCTGATACGTCCGTCGAAAGGGAATGAGCGTTCGGCAAGTGGGTTGTATTTGCCACCCGGCGTTCAGGAAAAAGAGAAGGTTCAGCAAGGATATGTAATTAAAACAGGACCCGGTTATGTAATACCCGTGCCCATTGAAAGCGAGTCCTGGAAGTCGGACGAAGAACAGGTGAAATATATACCACTCCAAGCGCATGAAGGCGACCTTGCCATCTTTTTAATGAGTGGTGCAACAGAGGTTTTGTACGAAGGGGAGAAATATTACATTGTTCCGCAGAGCGCTATTTTAATGCTGGAGCGTGACGATGATTTGTGATTGCGGAATACTGAAAAGTTATTTTAGTACTTGGTGATGAAATGTAATTTGGGGGGAAGTAAAATTATAACTGGATTATTCTAACGCCAATTCACTGAGACCCGTAAAAAAATCATTAAGTACGAAGGAATTCTTTGCCGAATATTTCGGGATGATTCGCTTTCAAACGTCAGTACACTGAGGCCCGTAAAAAGATCATAATGTGCGAAGTAATTCTTGATCGGACGATCTTTGACACTCCCGATTGTTTCGGGATGATTTGCTTTCAACTTTTGATCGAACGATCTTTGACACTCCCGATTGTTTCGGGATGATTTGCTTTCAATTT
>JANPPB010000257.1:0-1603 GCA_031428295.1 Segetibacter sp.
TCTTCTATACCTGAATCCACCGCTTCCTGTACCACATATTGAATGGTTGGCGTATCAATAATCGGTAGCATTTCTTTTGGGGAAGCTTTGGTGGCAGGTAAAAACCGGGTGCCCAAACCTGCTGCGGGAATAACTGCTTTTCTAATCATAGTTTAATTATAAGATGTAAGGTTTTATTACCCTGGCATTTATTTTTTTTAAAGAATACACCAGTTTGTTAAGCATTTCATCGTTGTTGTAAGTGCCAATTATGGCACCGCCTGAGCCCGTAAACGATGCCGATGCTCCGCAAGCCCGGGCTGTTTGCACCAGTTCCATATTGCTTGGGCTAATGCTCATAATCTTACAACGGTTGTCAAAATTTTGGTTGATGAGCGAGCCTAATTCGGCATGATTTTCACTGTTGATCGCTTCCATGCCTTTATCGGCCAGCAAAGCAATTTGCTGCAAAGTATTAATTACATGTTCGTCACCTTTATCAAACTTCGATCTTATTTCATTCAGTACTTTACCCGATACTTTACACAGGTTTGTTTTGTAAGCAATGTAAAGCTTAGGCAATAAAGCGGGGTCAAGCGGCACATATTTTCCATGACCATGCGCTTCCATTTGTTGCTGGTTAAAGTCCATATAAACACACCCCTCGTAACATTGAATTACGCGGTCCTGAAGGCCGGCGTTAATACCCATTTCTTGTGTTTCGGCCTGCAAAGCCAGTGTAGGAAGAACCGGTGCAGGAATAACTACATCATAAAACTTCATAAGGGCTTTAAGAGTAGCAATAATTATAGCACTCGAACCTGCAAGCCCCACTTGCCGGGGTATGGTTGAGTGATAATTTATTGTAAAATTTTTGTTGGCAAGCCTAACGTTGTTGGTTTCGCAGAAGTCGCAAAACTTTTTGATGGCTGCTTTTATTATTGGGATACCGCCATTGTAACCTATTAGCGATACCGTTTCGCGTAAATGATTAATGCTCCTGAAATGATTGGTATCTGCCTCCTGCGGTACTATAGATAATTCAGGCGATTGATAGAGCTGAATGTGTGCTCCAAAATTTTTGATGATTACGCTGATAGTTTTGCCAAAATAGCCATCTGATGGATTGCCAACAATTCCAGCCCTGGCATAGGCCCGAGAATCTATAATCATATAGCTAAAGCAGAATTAAAAATCAATTATAGAACAAAGTTTTAACCCGCAGAACTTTAATTCAGTATACAACGTTTTCATATAAAATTAAATGCTGTTGCACCAGGCTGGCTGCAATAGAAAACATGTGTTGTCTATCGGTAAAACGCTTTGTGTACTTATCTTTAAGCCCTTTGTAAATTAAAAACTCTGTATGTTAGTTAACAGGAGGGTAGAGACTTTAGATGAATTTACTATACAGCAGTTACGTGAATTTCCACATGCAACAGGTGAGTTAAGTCGCATGCTCAGGGATATTGGCCTTGCCGCTAAAAGAGTGAATGTGGAAGTAAATAAAGCAGGTTTGGTTGACATTCTGGGCGAAGCCGGAAAGACCAATATACAAGGAGAGGATGTAAAAAAGCTGGACGAATTTGCCAATAACCAGTTTATTGGTGTATTGAGACACGGC
>JANPPB010000258.1:0-2913 GCA_031428295.1 Segetibacter sp.
TCTTCACAAAACCAGGGCGACACTACTTTTAATTCAATGCTTAACAATGCCAGGTCAACTTTTAAAGATTTGCAGGCATATTCCCACAATTTTAAAGGTGACGCCATAGCAGGCCATTTTGAATTGCGGTTTGTAAATGAGAAAGAAAACAGCCTGGTTTCGTTCCTAAGCTTTCTTGCCCAGGCAAGTGAAATGGCTAAGAAAAATAAAATGATTACTGTTTCTGATGTGGAATTGGAAAACTAAAAATATTTCAATAGTTGTTGAACCTCGCAGAATGAAAAGGCTGCCTAAAGCACTTAAGTACAAGGGTCCCGCTGAGGAACATAGGCGACTACTACATGATAAGAGAAACTAAGAGAGATCTCAATGCATGTAAGAGGGTCAGGAAGTTTTGATAATTGAAATTTTAAAGCTGAAGTGTAATTACAAAATTTCATAAGAAAGTAAATGTTTGGCCTCCCTCTCCGCGAGGAGAGGGAACGAGGGTGAGGTCCACATGATATAAGTAAAGATGGAATAAAATTATGGTGCTTTGCATTGAAGAGCAGAGTTGCCAAATGATATGCCGATAAAGTGTTCTGCAATGTTGCGGAATGTGCCAATTGCTTGTACTGTTCATGCATGAATAAACAGTAAAAGTGAGTGACACAACGATGTTGAAGAAAGTACAAATGTTTGTCCCGAAAAAAGTATTTGTATTATAAAAAATATAATTAAACGGTTGCAAAAAAATAAACTATGTGCTTTAAAAATCTTCCGATAGAATTTGATGAACAGGGCAATGCTACATTGAAAGAAGGGGTTGCCAATCCTTATTCTTACGAGGTGGTTGACCTGGGCAAACATGAGGATAAGCTAAAGGAACTTTTGGGCAAAAACGGGTTTTTAAAAAACGTGGATTACGACCCTGTTACAAGAGTTGCCGGTGCGCTTGCTTTTCATAGCGTGGTGGATTTGCAAAACCGGAAAGTGATTTCTACCAACTCGATGGCGACTTTGTTTAGAGGTTATGAAATTATTTTAAAAGGCAGAAGTCCGCTGGATGCGGCTTACATCAGCAGCCGCGCATGCGGTGTTTGCGGTGGTGTGCATTCAACGGTTTCGGCATTGGCTATTGAAATGGCGCTTGACATAAAGCCGCCACCGCTGGCTATTGTAATGCGTAATATTTTGTTAGCTGTTGAATATTTGTACGATCATCCGCTGCATTTATTTCTTTTGTCGGGTCCTGATTATTCTGAACAGCTTGTGAATGAAACCAACCCTGAGATTGTTGATAAAGCAAAAACAACTGCTGCAAAAAACAAGGCAGTGCATGGCTACGAAATGATGATTGACATCATGCGTGACCTTAACCCGCTGACCGGAAAATTATACATCGAAGCATTGGAAATGACCCGTGTTGCCCGTGAGGCTTATGTGCTGATTGGTGGTAAATATCCGCATCCGCAATCGGTTATTCCGGGTGGACTTTCTGTTACGATCAACATCACCGTTTTAAATGAATTATACCAGCGCCTCATTAAGTTTTTTGATTACGGACAAAAGGTAGTGGGTCTTTGGGATGATGTATTCGACTTCTTCCTGGAGTGTAATCCTGACTATGCTAAATTAGGTGCCCGCCCGGCTACCATGATTGAAACCGGTGTGTGGGACCACCCTGATTATTATGACGCATCGTATGCAAATTGCGATACCTGGGGTAATGCCCGCTGGTCAACGCCGGGTGTGTTGATTGATGGCGAACTGGTTACAACCAACCTCAAACAAATTAATGCCGGACTTGAAGAATTTGTTGAACATTCTTATTATGAAAAATGGGATGGACACCGTTTTAAAACCGATATGGATGGCACACCATTAAGCCCCAACCATCCCTGGAATAAGGATACGATTGCCAAGCCCGGCAAGCAAAGCTGGCGTGACAGGTACACCTGGGATACCTGCCCCACATGGGATAGAAATCCCGTAGAAGCAGGTGCTTATGCCCGTTTATATATAACTGCCAAAGCCAATAAAGTAGTAAGCCGCCGGTTTGTAGAACCCACCGGTCACAGCATGATTTTGCACATGCCTAAACACAATTTGCCGGCAACAACTATGGAGTGGCACATCCCTAAAGATTGGAATGCTTTTGAACGCAACCGTGCAAGGGCTTTCTGCATTCCATACTCTGCATTGGTGGCACTCGATAACTGGTATATGGCAATGGATTTTCTGCGCAAAGGAGAAGTGAGCATGAGCACACCGTTTACCATTCCCAAAAAAGGCACGCAAATAGGTGTTGGTTTTTGGGGTGCAGGTCGCGGCTTTTTAACCCATCATTTAATCATTGATGATGGTGCTATTTCAAACTATCAAATACTCACGCCTTCTACTTTAAATGCAGCGCCACGAACACCATGGGGCCAACCCGGTCCGTACGAGGAAGCCGTGATGAATACGCCTATTCTCGAAAACATTGAGTTGGATAATCCCGATAAGAAATTCAAGGGCATCGACATTTTACGAGCCATCCGAAGCTTCGACCCCTGTATGCCGTGTACCACACACATACAGGTTGCCAACAGTGATTATATGGTAACAAGGGAGGTGACTACTTGTGCTTGTGGGTTGGAGTGATTTTGTGTACTAAGCTTTTAAATATCTATTTAGCTGCCGTTGCGTCGCACATGTTAACTGCAACGCCTTGAGGTACAAAATGCAGTTGCACTTCATCCCGGCTTTTAAAGCGGCACTTAATTATATTGGGTAATTGGCTTCGGTACTATCTGTCATCATAGTATTCATTTTTAAACATTCGGTAAGCTTGTAATCGTGTATGTAATTACGTAGAGCATGAATGGACGATTAAATTTCGGTTCCGGTCTTTTGGTTTTACTCCTCACTCTTTCATACAAAGCAACTCTT
>JANPPB010000259.1:0-4576 GCA_031428295.1 Segetibacter sp.
ACATTTTTAAGTTTACTACATGAACAAAAAAGCGGTACTGGCACTGTTAATTGCAATCATACTTCCTGTGTTGTGCTATTATGCAGTTAAGTGGACGAGCGAAGAGGCCATTGTTATGCCACGCAGGTATTTTATGGATTCGGTTATTACCAAAACGGTCGACGGCAAAACAACTACTGATACCGCCTGGCATAAAACGGAGAACATAACCCTGGTAAATCAACTGGGCGACACAGTAAGTTTGTACGATATACAAAACAGGGTAATTGTTGCTGATTTCTTTTTTACCCGGTGTCCATCTATCTGTCCTGCCTTAACAAGAAACATGGCAAGGCTGCAACAGTCTTTCTCGCACTATAACGAGGGGCGCCGTGTAATAGACTCTTCCATTGTAAATTTTGTATCGTTCTCTATTGACCCCGAAAGAGATACTGTTGCGGCATTAAAAAAATATGCGGATAAATTTGGGGTAGACCATGACAACTGGTGGATGCTTACCGGGCCCAAGAAAACCATCTACGATTTTGCATTGAACGAGCTGAAGCTTGGATTGGTTGATGGCGAAGGGGTAGACACCTCCTTTATTCACTCGCAAAAAATGGTGTTGATTGACAAAGATCATATTGTAAGGGGATATTACAATGGCTTAGATACTTTGGATTTGAGAGTACTTGCAAGAGACATTGCTTTGTTAATGCTGGAAAAAGATAAAAGCAAAAAGAGAAATCTTTTTAGAAAATAAATTGTTAGTATCAAAACGTGATTTCTATATGTTAGAGGCGAGTTTAATAAAAAATGATAGGAAGGCTTATTGGTTAATTGGTATTTTTTCGGTGGTTGTTTTTGTAGTGGTAGCCATATTGGGAAGGGTGCAGTACCAAATTGACCCGGGCTTTGACATTCACATATTTGCAAAGATTAATGCAGTAATTAATACCCTTGTTGCCTTATCGTTAGTGGCTGCCCTGGTTGCAGTTAAAAATGGCAATTACTTATTGCACAAGCGACTTATGATTGGTGCATTAATCCTTTCCATCTTGTTCCTCATTTTTTACATAAGTCATCACCTGCTGGCAGGAGAAACCAAATTTGGTGGAACCGGAACCATAAAAATTATCTATTACACCATCCTGATCACCCACATATTTTTAGCCGCAATCATATTGCCATTTATTTTACTTACTGCATACCGGGCACTTACCGGCGAATACGGGCAGCACAAAAAGATAGCAAGATATACCTGGCCGCTTTGGTTTTATGTAGCCGTAACAGGTCCGGTAGTATACTTTTTTATCAGCCCTTATTATACCTGATTATTACTGAATTTACTCAGTTGTTTTCACCTTTATTATAGAAGGAGATTTACCTCCATAGTAGATTTTTATAGTTGCTTTTTGAAAGTCCTTCTCTTCGGCTTTGGGGATGCTCATAAATTTTTGAGGGTTTAGATCTACCAGAGGAAACCAACTGCTTTGCACCTGTATCATAATTTTATGACCCGGTAAAAACGCATGGGCCACATCGTTTAGATTTAATTTTACATTGGTAATATGGCCCGGCTTAAAAGCTACGGGTGTAATAAAACTATTTCTGAATTTACCCCTGAGCACTTCTGCCCGAACCAGCCTTTGCATGCCCCCAATGTTTTTGCCAGAGGCGTCAGTTGCATCGGCCGGCAACACATCAATTACCTTAACTATAAAATCGGCATCAGTACCGGTAGTTGCAACAAAAAGATCGGCTGTTATAGGGCCTGAAACCGTAACTGTTTTTTGTAAAATTGCACTGGTAAACGAAAGCACATCAAGGCGCTCTGAGGCAAAGGTTTGATCGGCAGCCATATAATCGTTGTTTCGGCCAGGACCTTTGGTATTGATGTAAGGCACTGGGTTTGCCGGGTCGCTTATATAAGAAACGTTGCCATTTGTTTTGGCTGGTGATAAGGAGATCTGCTTGTTAGGACCCAGGTACCAATTGGTAAGTACCGCTTCTTTTGGGGGCCAGGTATTATATTCTTTCCATTTATTGCTGCCGGTTTCAAAAACTGTGGCTTCTGCCAGGTTTGATTTGCCTTTGTCTTTAAGATAAAAATCAAAAAATTCCAGCTCTTTTTGCTGGTAATATTTGTTGGTATTCTCCCCAAAATTTAAAGAAGCATACCTGCTCCACTCCGGCCTCGACCAGCTACCATGTGTCCACGGACCCATAATAAGTTTGTTGTTATTGCCGGGAGATTTTTTTTCAATCGCCTCATAGGTTTTAAGAGCGCCAAAAAGGTCTTCTGCATCAAACCATCCGCCTACTACCAGCACTGCCGGTTTAATATTTGATAGATGTTGCCGTATATCGCGGGTCTGCCAGTAAGCATCTTTGGTGTCGTGCTGCAAGTACTCGTTCCAGATATTGCTTTTGTTATTGTAGTATGCCTGGGCATTTTTTAGGGCACCTAGTTTAAGAAAGAAATCATAAGCATTGTCTGTGCTCTCTTTAAAAATTGGTGGATACCTCATCGAGGGAGTGTCGCGGGGATGATCAAAATCGTTCATAAAACCGAAGTTGTCCAATAAGAAAAATGCCCCACGATGGTAGGCGTCATCACCCTCAAACTCATCTGTTACAGGTGCTTGTGGGGAAACTGCTTTAAGTGCAGGGTGGGCACCGGGTAGCGCTGCTGAAGCATAAAAGCCCGGATAGGAAATTCCATACAAACCTGCATTGCCATTATTGCCATCTATGTTTTTTAAAAGCCAGTCAATGGTGTCGAAACAGTCGGTGCTTTCGTTTATCCTGGTCGCAGTTTTCTGTGCGCTCTTGTGTGGTGTCATTTCTTCAAACTTACCCTCGCTCATATAACGGCCTCTCACATCCTGCATAACATAAATGTATTTTTCGTTGGCAAATAACTGGCTGGGCCCAAGCCTGCGGGGAAAATTTTGTTCACCATAGGGTGAGCAGGAGTACGGCGTTCTTACAATTAAAAAAGGACTTTTTTCTGTTTGATTTTTTGGAATATATATCGTGGTAAATAACTTGATACCATCCCGCATGGGTATCAATTTTTCTATTTTTTGGTATTGATCTTTCAGGTTGACAGGCTGAGCAGGTGAGGCGCATCCTATAAAAAGGATAATGACAAGTGTTAACAGTTGCTTCATATAAAATTTTAAGAGATAATATTTAAGACAGTTCGGTTGCCGGATCCCAGAAATGATCGCCGAAATTTTGGATGGTATCATTCTGGATGGTCATTCCTTCTTTTTCTAAAAGTGCCTGCATTTTTTCAGGCGGATGAAAATGCATTTTGCCGGTAAGCATTCCATTGCGATTGACCACCCGTTGAGCCGGCACAGCAGGTTTTATGATAAAGCTATTGTTCATTGCCCAGCCAACCATGCGGGCACTAGAACCGGTACCTAAATACCTTGCTATAGCACCATAGGTAGATACACGTCCTTTGGGTATTTGCCGCACTACATCCCAAACATCCTGAAAAAAAGAGTAGTTTTTGGAAGAATCGTTAACCGGGAATTTTTTTTGAGGTGCAGCCATTTACTTTTCAACTTTAATGGAACTTAAATACCGGGGTCTAAGGTATAACACTTAATTATTAGGATATGATAGCGTGGTAATCGAAACAGATAAAACCTGTTGTTATGATTATAGATGTTTACCGGAATTGATTTCTGTAACCTTTTTCAATAACTCGCTGCGGCGGGGCTCCGGAACTTTTTCGTATTGATATGGACAATGCCTGCAACCGTTGCCGCAGCAAAATCCTTTTTGAAGGTGATATTTTTCTGTGAAAACTACGTAGCCGTTTTCTTTATAGTACAAGTCGCTCTCAGCTAATAATTTGCTCACTTAAAATACTTTTTAACTGTTCTTCTTTATCCTTTGTTATAGCATTATTAAGGCCAAAACGCAGGTAATGTATCCTGCTGCTGCCTGCTATGTCTAAGTTTTCGTAATGCGTTTTTATTTTTAATTCCTCCGTCAAACCTTCTCCCCCATACAGGTCATCTTTATCTGTAAACAACGGTAACTGAAAAAGGTTAATGACCAGTTTAGTAAAATTGTATAGATCGGGGCTATCTGTTTTAAGATTTACAATTCCGTTTAAGCCCATTATGTTTTGATAGAGCTTTAAAAAACGTGGATGTGTTAACCGCTTTTTAGCCCTGGATGTTCTTAACTGCGGATCAGGGAACGTGATCCATATTTCTGCTACTTCACCTTCATTAAAGTATTCATCAATCCTTTCGATCTGGCTGCGTAAAAAACCAACATTTTTAAGACCTGCGGCAATAGCTGTTTTTGCGCCAACCCACATACGGTTGCCTTTTAAATCAACGCCTAAGTAGTTTTTATCGGGGTGCAGCCTTGCTAAACCCAGGGCATACTCACCTTTGCCACAGGCAAGTTCCAGGGTTATAGGATGGTTATTGCCAAAAAACCGGTACCAGTTTCCTTTCATATCAACCGGATACTCCAGGGCATTGGGCATTGTTTTTAACTCAGCAAAACGTTCTAATTTTTTTTGCCCCATAGCCGCAAAAATAGGGGCTTACCTTGCAAT
>JANPPB010000260.1:0-6014 GCA_031428295.1 Segetibacter sp.
GGAAAAATTGAGCAGCTAACTGTTTTTGGAAAAGATTATCCTACGAGAGATGGCACCTGCATCCGCGATTATATACACGTTTCGGATATTGCCCATGCGCATACCCTTGCCTTGCAATACATGATTGCCAATAAAACCAAAACTAACTGCGACATATTTAATTTAGGAAGCGGTAACGGTTTTACGGTTCTGGAGGCTATAAATGCTTTTGAAGAAGTAAGCAACACCAAATTAAATTATCATTTGGGACCACGTCGTCAGGGCGATGTAATTGCCATTTATGCTAATAACGAACTGGCTGTAAACGAGCTCGGCTGGATTATAAAGTATGATTTAAAAGATATGATGCGTACCGCCTGGATGTGGGAGCAAAAGGTAAAAGAAGACGAGCAAATCATAAAAAATCAGCAGTTTCAATTGAATTAAACTCCTCAACATTTTTCACAAACCAACTCTATTCGGGTTGGTTTCTTTATGCTAATTACTAAATCAATCAATGCTCAAGTCAAAGTTTTACCCAGAAAACTTTGTTAAACGATATCACTAACCTTCTTTTAAAAAATGATTTAAGGTTTTTTAAACCAGTACGTTACAACCTATTTCCAATATTTGCATCTTTATTAATTACAACCTCAACTGCCCCCCCGTAGATGCTAGCTTACAAAAACCGATTGGTTGTATTATTAATGTGTACCTCACTTCTGTTCCTCTTTAAGGGGTGTACCAAAATGGAAGTAACAGGTTACATTCAAAAATCAGGCATTGCATTTACTTTCGACGATTATTCGGTAGACGAATGGTTTCGATGTCTCCCCCTATTAAATTCTTTTGGTGTTAAGGCTACTTTCTTCATTTCGAATTATAATAAACTAAAGAAACAAGACATACATAAACTGCGGGTTATACAGAGCTGCGGACATGAAATTGCATTTCATACTACCAATCATTTTAACATGGTTAAGTATGTAAACAACAAAGGCATGGATTCTTTAATCCAAAATGAAATTTTAGCCGGGTTAAGTAAAATGAATGCAGACCGGTTTTACCCTACCACATTTGCCTATCCTTACGGACGACACACGCAAGCATTAGACAATACCCTGCTTAAGTATTTTAGAAGCGTAAGAGCATTAAATGGCACCAATAATTATGCAAAAAGCCTGGCAACTACCAAAAACAATTCAGTATTGTATGGACTTGGTATAGACGAGTCGAGCAAACGACCCTTCAGCACCATTTTACAATTAGTTAGCAATGCCCATGACGATAATAATTGCCTTGTGCTCGTTTCTCACCATACCGATTTGCCGGGTACAAAATTTATTACCTCTCACAATACGCTAAGAGAAATAATAAAAAAGGCTGTTTCTTTAAACATGCACTTTTATACAGTGTCTGAAATTTCGCGGTAATTACTTGCCTGCGTTAGCAGTTAACACAAGCAACTTTAATACCCTTTCCATTGAAGCATTTTGTTATAAATTGCAAACTACACCTTGTACCATAGCGGTAAATGGTAACAGGAGATGTTTTTAAATTGGAGCCCTTGAAATTTTAATAGCACAATACTTGTTCTACAGCCTTTAGAAAAAACAAAAAAACTTACATGCAGCCCAACGATATTGAATTACTGAACAGGTTTAGGCAACCCGGGCAAAAAGAAAAGGCATTTACGGAAATTATAAAAAAATATCAGGAAAAATTGTATTGGCATATCAGGCGTATGGTCATCGATCACGAAGACACAAATGATATTTTGCAGAACATGTTTATAAAGGTGTGGAAAGGCCTGGAGAACTTTAGAGAAGACAGCCAGCTATATACCTGGCTTTACAGGATAGCCACCAACGAATGTTTAACTTTTCTTGAACAGCGAAAACGTCGTGCTTCGGTTAGCCTTGGTGATGTTGATACGGGTTTATACAATAAAATTAAAGCTGATGAAGGGTTCGACATAAATAAGCTGGAGTGGAAATTACAAGTAGCTATTCAGCAGCTTCCTGAAAAACAAAGGCTGGTTTTCAACCTAAGATATTATGATGAGATGCCTTACGAGCAAATGAGCAAAGTTTTAGATACGAGCCAGGGAGCATTAAAAGCAAGTTACCATCATGCGGCACGCAAAATAGAAGATTATATATTGAACCATTAAACCAAGCTGATTTAAAACTGTCTCAAAAAAGGAATGTTAGCAAACGAAGAAATATTATTAGAATTATCGCAAATAAGTCCGGCTTTAACCAACATTAGTCGAAACCATGTTTATTCCGTACCCTTAAACTATTTCGACGGTTTGGCCGGCAATATCCTTAAACAAATAAAGGATGATATTGCCAGCCAAACTTTGGGAGCTGCCGCAAACCCATACAAAATTGCTGGTGACTATTTTACCTCTTTGCCTGATGAAATTATGGGTAAAATTCAGCAAGGAAAGTTACGCAGTGAGGTTTATGCTGAATTAGAGGAGGTGGCACCTTTGTTAAATACTATTAGCAGGCAAATGCCTTATCAGGTATCATTGGATTATTTTGAAAACTTTACGGTTGATGAAACAGTTCGAAAAATTAAGGATCATACCCCTGCTAAAATTATTAATCCGGGTTGGTTTGCCGGGTCGTATAAGTATGCGGCAGCAGCAGTAATTGCAGGTGTTGTAATTGGTTCAACGTTTTTGCTGGCGCCCGAAACCGGCTCGGAAAATACTTCTGCTACTTATACTTCATCCATAAACATTCCGGCTGAAGTTAATAAAGTAAGCGAGGCCGATATTACTGAGTTTCTTAATAACAATACAGTTATACCTGAGGCATCAGCAAGCAATACCATCTCCAATAACGAAGTAGATTTTATACAGGTGCTCGAAAATACCAGTGAAGAGGACATAAAAGATTACCTAAAACAATATGAAGGAAATAATTTGTTGAAGGGTAAGGACAGCTAAAGAATTAAATATGAAAAAGATTTTACTACTGCCTTTGTTTTTATTAAACATTAATTACTTTTGTTTCTCGCAGGTACAGAACAGAAAAAATAATATTGAGGCGATACAGATAGCATATCTAACCCGTGAATTGTCATTATCATCGGATGAAGCTCAAAAATTCTGGCCCATATATAACGAATATCGCGATGAATTACTCGCAGTGAGAAAAGAGGTGAGAGACGATGAAATTATGTTTGAAGAAAAGGTTGTGAATATTCGCAAAAAATATAAGACTGATTTTAAGAAAGTGTTAGTAACAGATCAAAGGGTAAACCAGGTGTTTTTAGCTGAGAAATCCTTTAGAGAATTATTACGAAAGGAGTTGATGAAGCGAAGAGGAAATAGGGAAAGCCTTCCGAATTGATTTTAAAATATCACCGATATTAAACTTGGTGTTTTTCATAGGTTAGCAACGGCCAGCTCTTTTTAGGGCAGGCCATTTTTTTGTAGGATAGTCTATAAAAGAAAACTCAGTTTCTAAACTCCTGTGTTACCATTAAGCCATGCACACCTCCATCTACAATGCCTATTGCTACCCGCAAATAAGCGGTACTTAAAATGTTTGCACGATGACCTGGCGAATTCATTAATCCGCGGTGACAAATTGATAAGGTTTGACCCAACGCAAGATTTTCGCCCATAATAAGGTACCTCACCTTCGATCTTTTTACCCGGTCCGAAGGTGTAAGCCCCTCAGGAGTTTGGTGCGAAAAATAACCCCTTGCAAACATATCAATGGAGTGGGCTCTTGCCACAGCCAATACTTCAGGGTCCGCTACCAAAGCCCTCAACTTTCGCTTCATTCTTTCGGCATTGATCAGGGTAAGCATTTTGTCTTCCAGCTCGGGGCGTACGGTCGGATCAGTAACTGTAAACTGAAGGTCGATGGTAGTTTTAGATTGGGGTTCAATTGTAACTTTGTTAATAGACCTATTAACCGCATCGTTAAAAACCGGCGACAATTTATCCTCCAGCCACTCCACCTGTAATGCCAGTTTTGGGGCAACATTGCTGGTTTTTGTATGCTCGCTTACAGCATCACTAATGGGTATTGACAACAATAACGCCGATACAATAGCTGAATAAATTAACCCGTTTACAAAACCTGGAAACAATCCCATCAACTTATTTTCAAGTTTAAGATGCGCCTGCGGTGATACATCTTTTAATACCAGTTTAAGAACGGTGGCCAATATTAAACGTACCAAAACAATTACTACTAAAAAAGAGAAAGGCCGTCCCCAAACACCTGATACGGAAAAATAATTTGTGACGAACTTTTCAACCGAAGGATAAAAAACGATAGCGGCACCAAGACTACCCAACATTATAATAAGATCAACCAAACCCAGGATAAAGCCTTTTAAATATCCACTCCACAGCGCAAGTGCTATAATAATTAAAAGAAGAAAGTCAATATAGTTCATACCAGTAGAAGCATTTTTAGAGTACCCTATTTCAGAAAAAAAGATTTCTCACTAAAAACAGATCGATCAATGATCGTTTCTGTTGGTAATAGTTTTCATTTGATAGAAGCTCAGCCAAAACATACCAGAAATAATAATGCCGAAATTTATTCTTCATGCTTCAGCCTGAAAATTTAAGACGTGAAAAGCGGAGACAGGCAAATTATAAAATACTGCTTCAATAGTTTCAGACTAAAAAAAATTAATAAAATGTAAGATGGGACATATACATTTGCCGCGGATTTGGTTCCTGTAACCACACGGGATTAAAAGGGAAGTCCGGTCAAATTCCGGCGCTATCCCCGTAGCTGTAAAGCCTCCTTTTCTGCAAAGCAAAAGGAAAACAACTTAATAAAAATGCCACTGTACCAACGGGAAGGCATTAAGTTGAGGCAAGCCAGAAGACCTGCCAAATCAAATTATTTAATCATCGGGCTTTCGGGCGAAAAGCAAGAGATGTTAATGTACTTTCTGCAGAAGTCCTTTTCATTTCACACCCTTTCTCTGAGAGCTTATAGCCAACAAACTTTTGACTATGAGCAAAACAAATCTTCTTTCCCTGGTATTTATTTTCTGTGTTTTTAGCACTGCAGCACAAACCGACACTGTACGTGGCCAAGTAGACCCTGTTGTAGTTACTGCTAACAAATACGAACAAAGACAAAGCACAACCGGTAAGGTCATTACCGTTATCAGCAAAGAGCAGCTAACCAAAAACAATGGCAAAACATTATCGCAGGTTTTAAACGAACAAGCTGGCCTGGTAATTAATGGTTCATTAAACAATGCCGGCAGTGTACAAACAGTTTACATGCGTGGCGCATCTTCTGGTCGCACTTTAATATTGTTAGATGGTATCCCTGTAAATGATCCGTCTATGATTAATAATGAGTTTGACTTGAACCTGTTCTCCCTGGACAATGTTGACAGAATAGAAATATGTAAAGGCGCTCAATCCACCTTGTACGGCTCCGATGCTATTGCCGGAGTAATCAATATTATTACTGTTAATGCTGATCCAAAAAAAGCCCTGAACCTTAAAACGTCATTAAGTGGAGGCAGTCTGGGAACTTTTAAGGCTAACACACAGGTTTATGGTAAAAAAGGGAAATTTAATTATGCTGCCAGGTACACCAGGCTTACCACAAACGGCTTTTCTGCAGCTTATGATAGTACAGGCAATAAAGACTATGACAGAGATGAATACAAAGGAAATATGGCGAATGCACAGGTAAAATTTCAGGCTACGGATCAACTGTCATTTCGATCCTTTTTAATGTACAGTCAATATAAAGCTGCAATTGATGCCGGGGTTTTTGCTGATGAAAAGGATTACAACATTAACAACAATAATTTGTCTACTGGTGCAGGATTTAATTTTAAAAAAGACTTCTTAAGTCTGACAGGTACTTATCAATATAGCCAGGTAAAAAGAACTTACCTGAACGACAGCAATTTTAAAAGCAACACTATTTTTGAGGACAATCGTTACTTTGGAAAAACCCAATTTGTCGAGTTGTATGCTGCCATTACACTTGGATCTGGCTTTACATTTTTACAAGGTG
>JANPPB010000261.1:0-4782 GCA_031428295.1 Segetibacter sp.
GGCGCCGGTGGCGGAGGATTTATGACTTTTTACTGCCCCGTTAACACCCGTTATAAAGTAATAGAAACCCTTGAACAATATGGTGGCCAGGTAAGAAACTACCAGTTTACCAAGCATGGGGTTAAGAGCTGGACGATTTAAGTGGCCGTTGATAGTTGGTGGTTGGCCATTAGTCACTAGTCATTAGTCATTGGTCATTGGTCATTGATTAGACACCTCTATCACGTCCTCCCGAACTCGTTTCGGGATCTCCTGGATAAACATTTTTACTTGTTAGAAAACAATCCAGGTGATGCTGAAATAAATTCAGCATGACGGCCCTTGCTGATGTTGGGAGACGAGTATTAGGAAGTGTTAGGCTGAGCTTGTCGAAGCCTTGATATTGGTAGCTCGTTTCGGGATCCCCTGGACAGCAAACATTTTATTTTTTAGGAAATAATCCAGGAGGTGCTGAAATAAATTCAGCATGACGGCTCTTTTGTCCGTGCTGCCGATCCATCACATTTTTTTTTACTTTTTACTTTTTACTTAACTCCATCACTGTTACTAACAAAACTTATCTTCTTACTATCGGGCGACCACGACGGCGTATTGATGGAACCTTGACCGCCATACAGGTAAGCAATAACAGTGGGTTTACCACCGGCAATTGGCATAAGTCGCAAATACACATGTTTATAAAATGGATGATCATCAGGCTTAACATCTTTGCCAAAAGTTAGGAAGGCGATCATTTTTCCATCGGGTGAAATGTGCGGAAACCAGTTGTTATATTCATCAAAAGTTAATTGCTCCTGCTGGCTGCCATCGGGCTTCATCCGCCACAATTGCATAAGCCCACTGCGGGTGCTGTTAAAGTAAATGTACTTGCCGTCGGGGCTGTATTCAGAGCCATCATCGAGGCCCGGAGCGTTGGTAAGATTTACTTCTTCTCCACCCTTCAGGTCCTTCTTATAAATATCAAAATCGTTGTTTCGTTGGGCCGTATAAATTACATATTTACCATTAGGAGAAAAACCGTGCAGGTAAGAGGGACCAATTGGCGTTATTTGTTTGGGCACACCACCTGTAATCGGAACTACATACACCATCGAGCCGTATTTTTTATCACCGCTCGAACTACTTAACCCCAACATTTTACCATTAAATGATATTACATGGTCGTTGTTGTTGCTCTTTACAAAATCAGTATTAATAACCACCGGTTTTTTAGTGGCCAGGTCAAGTTTGTAAATAAGGCCACTGCTGTTATAAATGAGAGATTTGCCATCGGGTGTCCAGTTGGGTGCCTGTAGCGAGCCAGCTTCAGTATATTCAATCATGCGCTTGCCGGTGGTTACATCCATGGTTTCTATACGACTGCCAATATAATCGCGATAAGGTATAAAACTGGCTTTGGCCGGAACGTTGATCCGCACGTTATCGTACAACACTTCTTCCACTACATCTTTGTTGTGGGAGCAAATAAAAATGCCCACGTATACTTCGTTATTTAAAATCGAATCCGTGTATTCTTCTACCACATACGGTTCTCCAAAATGTGCTGTAGACATAATATACCTGTTGCCTCTGCGCTCCAGTTGCACCACATCAGGGCCTTTAATGGATGAACGTTTTTCCTCTACATTAGCCCCGGTTGCTTTTCGATATTGCAATGATGTTAAACCATCACCATGCACCTGCGCACTTACCATTGCCGAGTTGGTGTCTAAACTATTGCGGATCATCCAACCAAATTTTCTATGCATATCGGTACCCTTGCCAATAAAGGCGGCTTGCGCCTGCACTATAAAATCACCGGTCATTTTTTTATAGAGAAAATGAAATTCATCTTTTCCTAGCCACATATTAGCTCCTGCACCTTTTAAATGGTACTGGTCTTTTGAAGCGTTGTAACCAGACGAACCTTTGTGAAGTACATTGCCTACATCAGTTGCCTGGTCAAATACCCCTTGTGCATGAGCAGTTACATGTATAGTGACTGATAAAAACAGCATTACACTTACCAGCAACATATCTTTCTTAAATATTGTAATCATAGAAGCAATTTTAGTTGGAGAAAAAGGATCGGTTTATGAAAGCAGTTCAGGCATTAATCCCGGTTTTTATCAGCCATGTTGAAACCCGGTAACGCCTTAAAAATGTGTAAGCTTTTTACGCTTTTATTTCAGGCCGGGCATTAAACCTTCCATCATTTTTTCAGCTACAAACTTGTTGCCTTTGGGGTTTAAATGAACCCGGTCTGTTGTTAAAATGCCCGACTCTTTATTGTCAGGATTGTTTGCAAGATTATATTCTAAAAACTTTTTTCTAAGATCAATCACACCGCAATTGTTGGCAGTTGCTACCCTACGAATGATGTTTGAATACTGGTTTAAATCACCATCCTGTTGGTTAGAGTTATCTGTTTTTTCTCCAATGGTTGAAGGGGTTGCCAGGTAGACCTTAATATTTTTAGCCAGTAATTTTTTCACAACCGCAGTATAGAATTTTTCGAACTTATCAGCATCGGTACCGGTGCCATACGAGGCTTTATGCCAAACATCATTCACCCCTACCCATACTACTACCACGTCAGGATTTTTAGCCAGCACATCATCATCCATTCTTAAGTAGAGATCATAAATTTTATTGCCTCCTATACCAGCACCAATCAACTCGTATTTTTCGGCCACACCTTTGTTTCTGAGCATGGTATCCAACACACGTATGTAGCCATTGGGGTTTACGCCGGCCTGCGTAATAGAATCTCCAAAAAATACAATGCGTGTTTTTTTATCATCAACCATAGACATTACCGATACTATTGTTGTGATGAGCAATACAGTTTTAAGAAGCTTATTCATATGTATGTTTTATAATCGTTAGCGTTTACCATTAGAGAATTTGTTTGGTCGGGGCAACTCAATGTAATCTAAATGTAATTACAAAAAGTTTAGAAATTTAAATGTCATTAACTTAAGAATATTTGTACCAAACATTGTGAAAGAAGAGCCGTCATGCTGTCCTGTCCTGAATAAATTTCAGGATTGTTTCAGGATCTCAGCATCCCCTGGAGTTTGTACTATCATGATCCAAGGGATTCCGAAACCTCCGTTATTCAACGGGGCAGGCAAGTTGCCAATGACGAAAATGCCTAAATGCCTTAAGTAAATGACATTTGTAGAAACTATTTAAATTCCGGCAACGAGGGCAACTGCTGCAAACTATTTTACAATCTTTTGTGTGCCCACCAGTTTACCTTCATTATTTATTACAGTTACATAGTAGACGCCCCTGCTTACATTAGCTAAATCAATGCTTGCACTTTGCGATCCCAGGCTTTCCATTGTTCTTCTATAAATATTTTTCCCCTGTTGATCCACTATGCTAACCAGGTAATTGCCTGACTGCAATTGAATAGACACATGATTGGTAAAAGGATTGGGCTGTACAGAAAACTTAACCGTTTTGTCACTCAATTTTACTATGCCTGAAAAGGTTTCCCTACCATCTACATCAACGATACGTAACCGGTAATAATTCGCACCTTGTAAAGGAGCAAGGTCAGTATAAGTATGGTTTCCTGCAATGCCATTCCATTGTAAGTTTAAAGCAGACAACATTTTAAATCCCGATGGATGAGTGCCTCTTTCCAGGTAAACAGTCTTTACATTTTCCGACGATGCAATGTCGATATACAACAAATTGGCAGTACCCTTGCGCTCACCCTTAAACGACGAAAGTTTGATGGGAAGGGTTGAATTTTCCGCAGCCCTGAATGCCACGTCCCAACTAATAGAAGGCAAAGCAAATTGAAGGGAGCCATTTGAAACAGTTACCGGCAAGGTACTTAACTGATCGCTGTTTGCAGTGCTGTAAAACAAAACGGTATAGTTGCCATTAGCCATGCCAGGTATATTTATAGAGGCACCGGCAACCGGTGGCGGTGGTACATTACCATTGCTTTTTAAATATTGCCAATTGTATTTGTTATTGAGTATGTAACCGGCTACTTTATTATTAGCGCTTGCCTTTAGTACATAAGCCGACAATGGAGAGCCGATATTAGTAAAGACAAAGTTTGAAACCTGCGTCCAGTCCACACCCAGATTATCCACTTTTATAGTATGCTGACCCTGCGGAACATTTATAGAATAGGTTGTACTAGCCAGCGCATTTTCATTCAACAACAAAATATTATCCAGGTAAATGGTAACCTTTGGTGAAGAAGCAGAGACACTTGCCGTAACCACTTTAAACTGACCGGCAACCGGATATGTTACTGTAAATGTTGGAGGGTTTCTATACTGCGTATTGTAGGTACTTCCAAAAATATACTGGCTCATTGAAGAAGCACCAGGAGTTATACCACCCGATGCATCAACAGTAAAACTTGAAGCAGCAGCCTGAGCAAAACCTCCACCCGGAGATACCGACATATCTGAGGTGCCGCCACCTGAAATTACGGGTGAAACTTTCTTATAATTATCGTCCACGAAGTTTACAAGCGACACCATACCAGCCAAAGGCTTGTAGTGATAATACAGGTTACGGGGATCCACATAATCATCCCACCACCAGGTCATACCACTACCCAGGCCACCGCTAAACATGCTTCCCCAAATAGCATTGTGTATGTGAACACCGTTTGGATCGTCGGCACTCAACGTTGCTCCTGACGGACCTAAGCCAAACTCTCCATTTAAAGTAGGTTTGGCATACTGAGATAAGAATGTTTGATTGGCAGGTGCCAGAACTGATTCTATATTGGGTGAGTTTACATAAAAATGTGTCTGGGTA
>JANPPB010000262.1:0-3016 GCA_031428295.1 Segetibacter sp.
CTAATAACCAACTGGCAGCTTTTTCGTTTTCGCCCACAGAGAGATTGCCATGATACAAACAAAAATTGCCTTTCCCCAATGCACCTTTTACTTTCCATTCAGGCAGGTACAAGGGCAAAAAATCTATATTCTTACAGCCCAGCCTTTGGTATTCTGACACATCTTTATGCGACACTCCCCAAAATGTGGCCTTGTTTACAATCTGCTTTTCATATTCATACAACAACTTGCTTTCCCACCAGTAATAGGCTTTTTTGGTAAAAGAGCTGGTGGTTTCATACAATTGACGGTAATAAATATGCTCCACATTATGTTGGCGAACAAAGAATTTCCTCTCCTTAAATCGCTCATCATTTAAAGGATATGTGCAGTGTACACCTTCCATAAAAACGGGGTGATTATCCAGCAGTAAGTTATCCAGCAATCTTGCACTGTTTCGGGTGGCTACAATATAAGGCAGGCTTGTAGAAATGCCCTGGTGGCCTTTAAGCCGTTTATAATAATCAACGCTAACACAGTATTTATTCAATTCATCCTGCTCGCCACGGCCATTGTCAAAACAATGCAAGTGTATCTTAACGCCCTGCTGTTGCAAGGCAGGAAGTTTATAGAAAAGATCAAATACCCCTCCATAATTTACCGGGAAAGGCACATCCAGGCTTATGATATGTAAATGCTTTTCCAATCTTATATTTAAATTTTCCGATCCTATTAATACTACAATTCGCTTCTATTATTCATTATTTTGAAAGCACATCGGAATGCCACTTCAAAAAATTTACCACAAGGCTTTATAAAAGGCTAACAATACTTTTTCCTCATTTTCCCAGTTTAGTACTTCTCTTGCTTTCAGACAATTTTCTTTAAGAATATTATATAAAACAGCATCATTAAGCAAATTGTTTATAGCATTTGCAATTGTTTTTGAATGAGTGTCCGGTATCATGCATGCAATATTATACTGGTCGTTCAAGGTTTTATATTCAGGAAAGTCCACACAAACCTGCGGCACCCCAGCCATTATATAGTCGAAAAATCGGTTGGCTAAAGAGTAGTATTGGTTAAGACCCGTGTTTTCGAATAGCATTACTGCTATATGTGCTTTGGGGGTAAGCGCTGCCAGGTCCACCGGTGATACATACCCTTTCAATTCTATTTTATTGCCAACATCATATTCGGCAATCAAATCCTTCAATTTTTTAAAAAAGTTGCCTTCGCCACAAACAACAAGTTTAGCATTCACCTCTGCCATAGCGGGTACCAGTGTTTCAAAACTCCGGCCTTCGTTTACTG
The DNA here is from genome assembly GCA_031428295.1 of Segetibacter sp. GTDB lineage: Bacteria > Bacteroidota > Bacteroidia > Chitinophagales > Chitinophagaceae > Segetibacter. The sequence goes on from JANPPB010000262.1 coordinate 1,294, forward strand.
CACCCTGGTAAATAATAAAAGGTGGTTCCGTTTGATGATTTGTCCGGTAAGTTTTGAAACGGGGGAGGTTTCTTACGATGCCATAATAAACACCATATCTTCTTTTTAATTCTTCTGCAATAAAGTTGTTAACCGTATATCCTTTTGAAAATTTTGGTACGGCAAACTTTTCTACTTTAAGCCACACTTTTTGAATGGAAGGGCGTGTTACGATTTCTTTCTGCTCTGTAAATAGCTCATGGGCATCGTATACTCTTTTAATATTTCTAATGTTACTGGCAACATACACCGGTATAATCGTATCAAGGTCGATAGCGCAAAACAGATCGGCTTTTGCAAATAATAAATGGAAAAAGAGGCGCAGATTAAACTCTGCATACATCAGCTTGCCTGTTGTAAAAATGCATTTTAGTCGCTTCTGTTTGAAGGACAGTGGCATTAATGGACGTGAAGCAGGTAATTTTCGACCAACCAGTGTTACATTGTAACCGGCATAGACCAGGCTATTGCAAATGCGTTGCATGCGCTGGTCGAACGAAAGATCATTGGTAACAGAAAATACAAGCGACTTCAATAAAATAAATTGGAAGCAAATATAGGGTCTTGAGAAAAATAGTTTTCAGATTAAAACTATCCCGCATTAAGTTGCCATATTCTATGTGAATGCCCGAGGAATTGAGATGATTTGTAATCTAAATCAGGCTGCCAAACGCTGAAGTATCACCTTACAAGGCATGGTTGAGGTTACCACCACATGATGTTTTTCAAACAGGGGAATTTTCAAATAATCACCCGGCACAAGGTCGTAAGTGTTTAAAGCAACATGAATGGTACATGTGCCTTCAATAATAAAAAAACTTTCATACTCAGCGGTATGAACTTCTTCCGGTGTTTTTTCTTTCACCCAAACAATTGCAGTAGAACAGGTGGGTATGTGACCAATAATTTTCAATTCTATGTTAGATGAATTGGGAGACGGCTTCATGTCAGGCCGGTTTAACCACGCCGAAAAATCAGTTATTATGCTCTGCTCAGAAAGTATTGGGGGAAAAGTCACAGGCTCACCATTGGTTAGTCTTTCCATATAATCGATTATAGCCATTAATTCAGGCTTAATAACCTCGGGTGGATTAATAGCATTTGCTAATGCATTTTCCTCAACCAATAAACAAAAATCTGTGATGGCTGCCTGTATTTCAGGATGTTGTTTTGCTAATGCCTCCATCTCACTGATTTCTTCAGGTAAGGCCATTTCAAACACATACCTTTCTACAATACCAGAGGCAATATATTCTTTTAAGTCTCTCATGCTAACTTCCATAATCCTGCTTACATTTCAAACAATCAGTAAACGATTTCTTTATCTTCAATTTTATGATCCTGGTAATATATACCATTTAAAACTGTTTTGGGTTTTAATGCTTTAAAAAAGATTTTTTACCGAATCTTTCGTGCAAGGCACAACGTTGTGCAATATCAAGCATCCATAAAAAAAGATGGGGTCTTTTATTACAGGTTGATTCAGTAAGCCAGATTTCCTTAAAAGTCTTTTTTAATGCTATGTACGCTGCTGGTGTATTGCCGGTTATCTTAATGATTACTCCAAACAGAGCCGGTGAATAATAGTCATAGAAAGTTTTAAATGCCTCTTCGCCCTGCTGGCTGTGAAGCTTCAGCATGTTCAACTCATTTTTAGGACTAAAAAGGTTGGGCATAACTAACG
>JANPPB010000263.1:0-7885 GCA_031428295.1 Segetibacter sp.
GGTTGCGCCTTCATCTCAGCATTACCCATCATCTTATGATCCTCCATTTTCATATCATCCATGTGTGTAGCATTTGCTGCGGAAGTATCGGTATCCATGTGCATGTGATCATGAGCTTCCATGGATGCATCCATTGTGGATGATGGTTTTTCCTTCTCTAACCTCATGCCGCACTTGGGGCAATTGCCTGGTTTGGAAGCATGAATTTCAGGATGCATCGGGCACGTATAAGTGATGGCTTGCTCACCTTTGGGAGAATCGATTTTCATGTGATCCATTTTCATGTGATCCATTTCCTTGCCATTCATATCCATGGTGTTAGTAGCAGATGTTTTCTTTGGTGTTGTAACCTGTTTTGCAGCAGCAGGTTTCGCAACTGCTTTAGATTTTTCTTTCACTAATGTCATTCCGCACTTAGGGCAATTGCCTGGTTTTGATGCATGAATTTCAGGATGCATCGGGCAGGTGTAAGTAACCTTTTGTACGGGTTTTGCTGCTTTCTTTATTGCAGGTGCCTTTTTAGTTTCACTTTGTTGCGCGGGCATTTTCATTCCGGGCATATTCTTCATATCATGCTGTGCTTTCAATTGTAATGTTGTAAACAGAATGATTATCGTTATTAAATATTTCATCTTAAAATTTTTATTTATTTGCATAAACGCTTAATTCTTCGCTAACAGGCTATCTCTTGTTTTTGTTGCCCAATCTATAATCAGTTCCTTATTTCCTTTGCTCAATTGTGCATCTCTATGCATCATCGTATAAGTTACTATTGGCATTGAACCATCTTTGATACTGGTTGCTATTGCCCTTAGCTTATTAGCCTGTTTTCTTTTTGAGTAAGCTCCAAACTCACCAAAGTTGAGGTTTGCCTTACCATCGTTTATATGGCTTGCCATCATCCATCCCATAGGCTGCACGTTCATATACCAGGGATAACGGGTATTGTCGCTGTGACAATCATAACAAGCCTTTTGAAAAACAACTAGAACATTCTCAGGCATGGTGACTGTTTTCGTTATATCCGCTGGCAATACCTGCCCGTTTTTGTTTCGGGCAGGTTGTATAAACTGTATTGCAATGAATACAATCAATAATGCCAGGATTATTTTTTTATACAGTTTCATGCTTATTTATCTAATAACTTCTTTAACAGAACCGCAGGCTGGCTGCTTTTTACCCATGTAGGGGTTTTTTATTTCTTTTGTTTCACTAAGCCAGGTTGCGCCTTTATTATCGTTATACATCGGGCAAAAATCCTGGTATAGAGTCTGTCCTGCCCCAGCCGTTTTAACCATATCGTACATGTCTTTACTAAGCATATCAAAGTGTTCTCTTTGATGGTCAAGCTTACCGGCATTTTCACTTATATGCCCTGCCATTTCTTTGGCATCATCTGCCACATCCTCAAAATATTTTTTTTGCTCTGCAGACATAGAAGATTTATCTACTTTAGCTAAGGCTTCATTAAAAGCTTTTGCGCCTGATGCGGCATCATTTCCATTATCGTTTGCCAGTCCATTTTTTATTTGCAGGTAAGCCGTTGTCACATCTTTAACAGGGCTGTTGCTTTTAGTTTCGGAAGGTGCAGCAGACTGTTGGCTTACACTCGTGTCTCCTGTTGTACTATTTTCTTTTGTTGAAGTACTGCTGCCATTGCAGGCAGAAAATGTAATAGCTGCAGCAGCAACTCCGGTAATGAATAATGTTTTCATCCTATTTTTTTTTTGATTTTTTTTGATAGATAGTGCTACCAGGGCACAAAGCCCTGGCTACACATTAGTACAGATTATTGATTAATTGTTTCAACCACTTTGCCGCAAGTAAGCATAGCACTACCGTAATAAGGATTTTTAATGGCCCTGGAATTGCTCAGCCACAAAGCTTTCTTCATGGGGCAATAAGCCTGGTATACCGGCTGGTCGGTAAGTTTTGTAGCCTTGACAGCAGCAAACATGTTGGTTGACAAATCCGCGAAGCGCACACGTTGCTCTTTTAAATCTTTGGTTTTGGAAATAGCTGTTGCGTCTTTAATAAGCGCATTGATAGTGCTTTCAGAAATAGATTTAGAACCAGCTTCATTAGCAGACTTTAAAAAAACTTCTGCACCCGATGCGGCGGCGATTGCGTTTCCCGCAATCAACGCATCTTTTATGTTATAATACAGAGAAAGAATTTGAGATGATGGCGCCTGGGTTTCAGTACTCCGGGCAAACGTATTTTGCGCAAATACAGTTGCTAATAATGCAACTATAAAAAATATTTTTTTCACTTTTAATTTGATTTAATGTTAATAGAATAATTACATACACAGTAAATAAACACTGTGCATAAATGATTAAACATAAAATCAAATCTGAAAACTCTGTATAGCTACCCGTATATCGGGAATGGGCGGGTGGTACGTTCGTACAAAATAATGTTTGGTAGAAGTACCCTCCCCATTGTGTAGCAGGTTAATATTATATGCAAAATGCAATGCCAGAAGCAACACAGGCGCACTTAAATCAATCTTTTCAGCATGTGAAAAGTTTTTATCTATCTGTTGCAATTCAATCGCATTTTTATTACAACAGTCATCTTTCGTTGGGAAATTTTTTTCGTGATGACCGGCCATCGCTTTATTGTGATGATGCCCGTTTGAATTTTTGGCTTCGCAATGTGAAAGAGCAATAGCAGTTTCAGCCTGCCCCGTTTGATGATGCTTTTTGTTGTAGCCCATATCCAACCCAACCGAACAGGCAAAAGCAATTACTGTGTTAAGAGCAAAAACCGTTAACAGAAAGGCTGCTTTAATTTTATTTTTGTTGGTGAGCGTCATTTTACAGAGTTGCGAAGATATTTATTTTATCTACTAATCAGTTTGCTTTAACTATTTCATACAATAAACCGTGCCATGTGTTTCAATCACATAAAAGTCCTATATAATTTTTTAGATACCAGCCATCGTATTTCATAGCGGCATACTTGCGTCGCAATCCTTTCAGCGGCAACGCTTATATAAGCGTTAACCATAGCGTTAAAAAATCTTTAACTGGCAATCAAAATCTGTAAACGCATCGCTGGTATTCCTTTACCAAAAAATTACATTTTCAATATTCGCACAACCCGGCTTTCAAGGTTCGAGTTTTTTACGGTTACCACATACATGCCTTTTGCCAAATCGCTGCAATTCAATCTTAATTCAGTTGCGCCTTTTGTAAGGTTCGTGCTAAAACTCCTAACCACCATACCCTGCTGATTGGTTATAAAAACATTCGCTTTATCGGCAGCGGCAGACGAAATACTTAGCAGCACATTAGAAGTAACAAGGCTGGGTAGAATGCTGTTTATTTCAAAAGAAGCATCTTTTCCAAATGCTACTACTACTTTAGAAGCAGAATAATTGCCGTCTTTATCGCCCACTTTCAGGCGGTAAAATGTTCGGCTGCTACGGCTTTGATCATCAAAATCAAAAGGCGATTGGCAGCGGATTTTGTCGGCAGAAAAAGTATTGATGGTTGTATAATCAACTCCATTGGTGGAGCGTTGTATCTCAAAGTTTGCATAACTCAGGTAACAAACTACTTTCCAGTTTAACCTTGTTTTGTTATTGTTTTGTGCAGCGTTAAAATAACTAACGCGGACTTGAACAGAATCATTGTCACTGTTTTGGGCTATTGCCTTAAAATTGATTGTTAAGGATAAGATTACAAGGAATAGAAACGTTTTCATATCACTTATGCTTAGTAATGATCAAATTTAATGACAGATTTAAAAATCTTGCTTAAAGTTAGCGATAACGTAATATATACATCCGGGTGCTGCGAAAGTTTGACTTTTGATTGTATTATTTTGAACCGTCATTTTCAATAAACAGGAAGAAGCATAATTCGATCACTTTTCCCCTGACCCTTTCTGCATTTATCAACCGACAGATAATACAAACTTTGTAAGGTTATGATCCATCACAGAAAGCGCCTGATGAGCAACAGCAGGGTGGGCAAAAAGGCGGGGTAATTGGTGGAGGTGTGAGGGATGATTTTGACGCCGGCTATAGTGGTGCTATTGAGCGTTGTTGTGTTATAGTTGCATCACGTTCCAAACCGTATTGCATATCTATGCGGTAAATATTTAAACCATTGGTACTGTAGGTAAAACGAACCTACAATCTTGCAGCATAATCCTTTGCTTGTCCAACGCCTTCGGTATAATACTTCGTGGTTGATTTTGCTTCTATTATTGCAAGGCTTCTGTTTTGTATTGCAAAACATAGTCTGCCTTAACGGGGCGGCTTCGCTGACCATGACCCTATCAACCTTCCTTTGTTTATGGGAAAATTCATGCGAATGCGACTGCCTTCTACCACACCCCTACCTGCTGCTTTCAAAGCAGGGTCAATTAGTTCGGCTCTGGTTTTGGTTTCGTTCATTTTCTTCTCTTACTTCTTTCGGGGGACTTGTGGGACAGTGGCGACAAGTAACCCGAGTCGCCAAAGTCCCCAAATTATACTGCTTCTTTTTCTATTTTATTTTCAGTTAACGCTCCACTAAACGCCTTTTGTAAAATACCCTGACTTACGCCTGGTATTTTAAACCCCGATCTTATCAATTACCATTCGAGATGTTGTCTACAACCATCTCTTAAAAAATGCCATGATATCTTCCCTCATCTCTGCGGTTTCTACATGGCCAACGTTATATATTTTTAACTGCCACGCAGAAAGCGCTCCATCTTTCAGATATATTTCTTTTAGATCCTGATCAATTTTTTTCAAACCTTTTAAAGGAGTTAAGGGATCGAGTTTTCCGGCTAAGCCAAAATGAGGGCGGGGAGAAATGAGGCCATTTATTTGAGACGTAGTAAAATGATTCAGCAGATCAGGAACATAATAATAAACTCCATGCCGGTTCAACCCTTTTTCTTCAATTAAAGTTTGAAAATCGGTTAAACAACATAGGTCCACACAAACCTTAATTCTTTCATCCAGCGCTGCTAACCACCACGACATGGTGCTACCCATAGACATGCCCATGGTTCCTATTCGCTTATTGTCAATATCTTCTTTTGTTTGCAGGTAGTCCAGCGCACGAAGATTATCATACACCATCATTCCCCACATAACCTGTCCTTTCCAAAGCATGCCTTTAAATACTTCCAGTTCCGATTGATCCCGCCGTTCTCCAAAAGCCCAGCTATCTAAACATAAACCGGCGTAACCTTGCCGGGCAAGTGCCAATGCATAAGCAGGTTGTTGCATTTCTTTCCGGCCTTTTATAAATTCCTCTTTTCCCACCTCGTACTGGCCAAAATGAGAATGATTAAATAATACTACCGGCACTTTGCCTTTGCTGTTTTTTGGCTTTGTGAAATACGCAGGCACTAACTCAAAGCCATTGATATCAAATAAAAGTTTTTCTATAATCATCTCATCTGTCTCTTGCCTTGATATCACTTTTACCGTCATAGGCCTATGCCGGTCAGGCAATTTACCAAGCAAGCCGTACAACTCTTTTCTTCTTTCGTTGTTGCTGGTGACCAACGGTTTATCAATTGCTTGTAATTTCATAGCGCTAGGATAAGTTGAAGATGTTGTTGAATGGCTTATGCAACTCTGCAAAGTAGAAACAACTGTTAACCGGAGCAGGCATTGTTTGATAAAATGCATTGTAACTTTCATTGGATTGATCGTAAGGTGGTGGCAATATAAATTTTTCTATCGATGTTGGTGTTTTTCATCAATTCTCCCCGCTCTCCGTTATGTTCTCCATAACAACTACAGAGGCAAATGATAAACCAGAATGTGTCTGGTATTTGAAAAGTAAGTGCTGCCCTGCACTCCACCGCACCTTTTAATTGAAATTTTTAATTATAGAGTTTTAGATATAATCTGGCCTTTGTATTTACATCCGTAGTCAAAGACGTACGGATAGCAACAACGCCTTGGCTGCTCCCCGTTTTCCGTTGTGTTTTGCAGGGCAACTACTGGGGCAAATGAAAACCCGGACTGTGTCTGTTAACCAAATTTGAAATAAGATTTAAAGTGAGGTTAATTAGAATAAACACAGGGCTAGCAACAAACGCAAGAGCAGGTACGATAATTATATGTAGACATAATATTATTTCAATTTAAAAAACTAAAAATGAAAAAGATTCTACTTGTAATTACATTGTTAATTGCATGCACCACCACGTTTGCCCAGGCAACTCAGACACAAAAGAAGAAACATGTGCATACCACTGTTGCTAAAAAATATACCTGCCCAATGCACCCCGAAGTTGTTTCAGGTAAACCTGGCAAATGCCCAAAATGCCAAATGAAATTAGTAGCAGTAAAAACAAAGAAAACTACTAAACACGCAAACCACTGATAAGCAGGTGGTCTCACAAATACCCTCCCTTTAACAATTTTTACATCTAAACTTAATTTTTATATGACAGGTTATCACACTTACAAAAATTGCATTGATGCATGTTTATCATGCGCAGCTATTTGCCAGCACTGTGCCTCATCGTGTACACAGGAAGAAGATGTGGCTATGATGGCTAAATGTATTCAGTTAGACATGGAATGCGCAGCCATGTGTTATGCTGCGGCTCAGCTAATGAGTTTGGGTAGCGAAAAGGCACCAGATATTTGTGCGCTTTGTGCGGATTTGTGCGATGCATGTGGCAATGAATGTGGCCATCATACCCAGAGCCAGCATTGCCAGGAATGTGCTGCTGCCTGTAAAAAATGCGCCGAAGCATGTAGAAACATGGCAGCATAAGTATTTTGCTTATTCTGTCCGGATTTTTAACTATTTAAGATTCCATACATCCAACTGAGTATTTTGGAATGTCGAAAATATTTTAACCGTAAACCTTTGCAGGTAACTACTCCTTTGTGATGGTTACCTGCATTGCGTATTGGTAGGTGTCAAGGTCTTTAAAAACCACCTGCTCCTTTTTTGCAAAGCTTGTATAATTAAACATTTTGTCGTGTGTAAAACGCTGCGACCAAAACCCTTCCCTGGTAGCAGTAAAGCTATCGGCTTCGCTGGTAATTACCGTCATCCCCATCTTGCCATAACTCTCCTGCTGCTTTAACCGTGTTGCATTATTGTCTTTGTAACAGGCACCTAAAACCAACTTGCCACCGGGCAATAACAGGTTATAGGCACTCAAAAAAATGTGGGTGAATTTTTTGTTTTCGGTAAGGTCCAAAGGTTGAGAATCAGCATAGTTTGCAAAGTCAAAATCATCAGGATAAAAATTGCCGGGGGTAAACCACGTGCATACAACCATGTCGTACTTTTTGCACCACTCGTTTAAACGGGTAGCATCAAAAAGCGTTGCTGAAACTTTATCTGCAATTCCATATTGCTTCAGGTTGGCCTTTGTAATGTCAATACAAGATTGTGCATTATCTGTACCATCGTAACAAGCTATCAAATCCCACATTTCTTTTACACCACATAAGTGCATAGGTATTCTTCCATTGCCAATGCCAATATCTAAAATTGATATAGGCCTTTTAAATAAGCTTGACAGATGATAAATGGTTTTCTTCAACTCAATAAACTCAGCCCATTGCGCCTGTATTAAATGCTCAGAAATGTAGCTAAGATCAAAAGATTTCTCTACCGTATTTCGATTGTCATACATAGCCATAAGTCATCAGGTTTTAGTAAGCGTTGGCATAAAATAAAAATGGATTGGCCGGTTACAGCCAACCCATCATTGAACTACATTTCTATTAAAATTTAAAATTTAGCGATGCCTGAAAGACAGTGCCCAACTGGCTAAACTGACTACCATTGTAACCCAGTATGCGGTAACGTCCGCTAAAGGCTAAGAACCCTTCCAATAAGCTTTTTGCTGCCGCATCATTTAATACAGCTTGTCCTGCAGAATTAAGCGATTT
>JANPPB010000264.1:0-5069 GCA_031428295.1 Segetibacter sp.
ATACTTTTTATGGCAAGGAAAAAAAATCGCTTGCCTACATTATTGGAACTATGAACATGATATTGCACGGCGTGGAAGCTCCCAATATTGTACACACCAATACACTTAGCGAGAACATAGACGATATACAGGAAAAGGACAGGTATGATATCGTATTAGCCAATCCTCCCTTTGGTGGCAAGGAAAGAATAGAAGTGCAACAGAACTTCCCGATTAAAACGGGTGAAACCGCTTTTCTTTTTCTACAGCATTTTATTAAAATATTACGTGCGGGTGGTAAGGCAGGTATTGTAATTAAGAACACTTTTTTAAGCAATACAGATAATGCTTCTGTGGCTTTACGCAAAAAGCTGCTGACTGAATGTAACCTGCATACCATTTTAGACCTACCCGGTGGCACGTTTACCGGAGCCGGTGTAAAAACAGTGGTGTTGTTTTTTGATAAAGGCGAACGTACCAAAAACATTTGGTACTACCAGCTAAACCTTACCCGCAACCTGGGTAAAGGCAATCCTATAAACGAAGCTGATTTAAGTGAGTTTGTCACCCTGAGCTTGTCGAAGGGCGACAGTCCCAACTCATGGACGATAGATGTTAAAGCACTCACAGGCACGTCACCCAAGGCCCCAAAGTCACCCGAAGCAGCTTCCTGCGACCTTAGTGTAAAGAACCCAACAAAGAAAGAAGAGAAAGCCTTGCGCGAACCAAAGGAAATAATAAAAGAAATGAAAGCATTGGATAAAGAGAGTGAAGATATTTTGAGCAGTATAATGGGGATGATATGAGGAAGGATTGGGAAGTCAAGAAGCTGGGGGATATCATTAAACTAGAGTATGGCAAACCCTTACCAGATCATAAAAGAGTTATCGATGGCATATATCCCATATATGGGGCAAATGGCATTAAAGGAAGAACAAATGAATTTTATGTTGAAGAGGCTACCATTATTATTGGAAGAAAAGGTTCGGCAGGCGAGATCAATTTTACAGAACCTAAATTTTGGCCTTTAGACGTTACGTATTTTGTCACTTTCGACAAAAAGAAGGTCAATTTATCATTTTTAAATTACCTCTTATCAATACTAGAATTAACGAAATTAGCCAAGGGTGTAAAACCTGGAATTAATAGAAATGAAGTTTATGATTTAGATGTTCCTTTTCCCCCACTCAAAGAACAAAAACGCATTGTCTCCATTTTAGAGGAGGCTTTTGCAGCTATAGATAAGGCAAAAGTAAATGCAGAAAAGAATTTGGAAAATGCGAGAGAGTTAATTGAAATGGCGAGCCAAGCCTTGTTCAATGATCTGTCAGATGAGGCTAATGTTCCAATTGCGTCTGTGTGCAAACAAATTTTTGCAGGTGGTGACGCACCGCAAGGCAACTTTTCTTTGTTGCCCACTGAGAAATACAAATATCCAGTTATTGCAAATGCGATAAAGGACAATGGATTGTATGGATATACCGATTTTTCAATAGTCAACGAGCCCTCTATTACTATTGCTGCAAGAGGTAGTGGCACTGGACATATTGAAATTCGAAAAGAATCATTTGTGCCTATTGTACGTTTGTTAGTATTAGTGCCAAATATCGATAGAGTAACTCTCGGATATTTGAAATACGCAATGAAAAATCTAAAAATTTTAAGCAACGGTTCCGCTATTCCTCAGCTTACTGTCCCAATGATAAAAGGATATTCTATTGCATTGCCTACTTTAACAGTACAGCAATCTGTAGTAAAGAAATTGAATTTACTTTCAAGACAATGTGTAGAAGCGAAAACTATTTATGAGAAGAAGCTTATTTGCCTACAAGAACTCAAAAAATCAATTTTACAAAAAGCTTTTGCCGGAGAACTAACCTAAAAAACCAACTATATGCGCAGCAGTTTTATTATCTTTTTTGCTGGTATTATTTAAAGTGGTTTTGGGACTTGTAGGACTTGTGCGACTAGTTAATGTCGCAGGAGGTCGCCAAAGTCATAGGAAAGCAACGGGGCCTTTGCCGGAGAACTAACCTAAAAAACCAAGTTTATGCGCAGCAGTTTTATTATTTTTTGTTTTATTGTTTAGTTTTTTGGGACTATTGTGATTCTGGGGACCAATACGGTCGCAGGAGGTCGCCAAAGTCATAGGAAAGCAACAGGGCCTTTGCCGGAGAATTAACCTAAAAAGCCAACCTATATGCGCAGCAGTTTTATTATCTTTTGTGCTGGTATTATTTAAAGTGGTTTTGGGACTTGTAGGACTTGTGCGACTAGTTACTGTCGCAGGAGGTCGCCAAAGTCCCAGAAAGTAGCAAACGGCAACAAACACCAAAACCAAAACCAACAACTAAAACCAACCCACTATGCCTACCCAAAACCCTGACGGCTTTATACCCTTGCATGGCGGGTATCGCAACTTAATTACTTACCAAAAATCTGAGATCATTTACGATGGTACGGTGTATTTCTGCAATCGCTTTTTTACTAAGTACAACCGCACCATCGACCAAATGGTACAGGCAGCCCGCTCCGGCAAACAGAACATTGCAGAAGCAAGCATGGCATCGGGCACATCAAAAGAAACAGAAATTAAACTAACCAACGTAGCCCGCGCCAGCCTGGAAGAATTGTTGATAGACTATGAAGATTTTTTACGCACCAATAAATTACCTATTTGGCCAAAGGATCATAAACTGGTAAACCGTTTACGGGAAATAAATAGAGTAGAAAATGCCAACTACGACACTTTCAAAAAAGCCATAGAACACGAGCAACCAGAAATATGCGCTAATACTATGATTACATTAATTAGAATAACTTCTTACTTACTGGCCCGCCAAATAAAAACACTGGAAACAGCCTTTTTAAATGAAGGCGGTTTAAGAGAAAGAATGACCAAAGCAAGAATAGATCAAAGGAAAAAGTAAGAATAAACTGGTATTACCTGGGACAATTACGACTTGTAAGACTCGTTACAAAAAGTCCCCGAAGTCCCAAAAAAGTAAAAATAACAACACCAACCTAACGACTACTAAGTGAACGAAGCAGAAACAAGAGCCGAGCTAATAGACCCACAACTGGCAGCAGCAGGCTGGGCAACCACTGCAGATGCTAAGGTATTTCGTGAGCATATTATTGCTCCCGGTAAAATACAGGCAGGTGGTGGCAGAGGTAAATTATTGAAAGCCGATTATGTTTTAAGCTATAGAGGTAGGAAGCTGGCAGCCATAGAAGCCAAGAGTAACGAACAGAATCTAGGGGAAGGCGTAACACAGGCAAAAGATTATGCATTACGATTAGAGTTGGCAACTACGTATGCTGCTAATGGTTTGGAGATATACCGCATCTGCATGCGGACAGGTGTAGAACAATTGGTGAGTGCATTTCCTACACCACAGGAGTTATGGGATGCAACATTTGCCACAGAGAACCCATTGCAGAACCGCTTTAATGATGTGCCTTACGAAACTATGGGTGGCACAAAGGCTCCACGTTACTACCAGGAGAATCGCCAATGCAGTGAACGATGTATTGGATGCTGTTGCTAAAAATGACCAGCGCATACTACTTACATTGGCTACCGGTACCGGTAAAACAACCATTGCCTTTCACATAGCATGGAAATTATTTCAAACCCGCTGGAACCTGCAAAGAGATGGCAGCCGCCGTCCACGCATCTTGTTTCTGGCAGATAGGAACACCTTAGCCAACCAGGCCTTTAGCGAGTTTACAGGGTATGCTGCTTTTAAGGAAGATGCCTTGGTGCGCATTAGTCCCGGTGAAGTAAAGAAGGAGGGAAGGGTGCCTACAAATGGCAGCATCTTCTTTACCATCTTCCAAACGTTTATGAGTGGCAGGGATAAGGACGGTAAACCCACCCCTTACTTTGGCCAATACCCAAAAGATTACTTTGATTTTATTATTATAGATGAGTGCCATCGTGGAGGAGCCAACGACGAAGGAAACTGGAGAGGTATTTTAGAGTACTTCTCACCGGCAGTGCAGCTCGGCCTGACGGCCACACCAAAGCGAAAAGAAAACGCAGACACTTACCATTATTTTGGAAAGCCTGTTTATACCTATTCACTCAAAGAAGGTATTAACGATGGATTTCTTACGCCCTTTAAAGTTCGCCGTATAAAAACAACTCTTGATGATTACATCTATACTTCTGATGATACCGTATTGATGGGTGATGTGGAAGAGGGAAAGATTTATAAGGAAAGCGATTTCAACAGGATCATAGAAATAAAGGCAAGAGAAAAGAAGCGGGTAGAGTTGTACATGAATGAAGCCAATCAAAAGGATAAGGCCATTGTGTTTTGTGCCAACCAGGCGCATGCAGCCCTTATCCGCGACATGATTAACCAGGTTAAAACCAGTGCAGACCCAATGTACTGCGTAAGGGTTACTGCAAATGATGGTGAATTGGGAGAAACCTATTTGAGAGATTTTAGAAACAATGATCTTACTATACCAACGATACTCACCAGTTCGCAAAAGCTATCAACCGGCGTAGATGCAAAGAATATAAGAAACATTGTGTTATTGCGTAAGGTAGAAAACATGATAGAGTTCAAGCAGATTGTTGGCCGGGGTACCCGAACTTTCGATGGCAAAAACTTCTTTACCATTTACGACTATGTAGGTGCATACAAGCATTTTCGTGATCCCGAATGGGATGGTGATCCGTTACCGGAGGAATGTGATGAATGCAATGAATTGCCTTGTGTGTGTGAGCCGGAGCCAAAATATGCCTGTGCTATTTGTGATCAACTACCCTGCATTTGTGCTAAACCTCCTAAAGAACCATGCGATGTATGTGGTAATCTACCTTGCACCTGTCCAAAAAAAGATAAGCTCAAAATCAGGTTAAGTGATGGCAAAGAAAGAGACATCCGATACATGGCTTCTACTTCGTACTGGAGTGCGGACGGCCGACCTATATCAGCGGAAGAATTTATGCAAAGCCTGTTCGGTAAATTGCCCGAATACTTCTCCAGTGAAGCAGAGCTAAGAACAATATGGTCGAACCCCATGACGCGAAAAAGCTTATTAGAACGACTAGCAGATGCAGGCTTTGGTAA
>JANPPB010000265.1:0-2028 GCA_031428295.1 Segetibacter sp.
CAGGCATTCATTGCATGACAACTATACCGGCGCATTACTTCAAAGCATCATCAAATTCAATTTGCAGGCACCACATTCTTTTTTATTGTTAGAAACCTAATTTCTATTTTTACCCCTCATTAACGATTTATAAAATAAACACATCATGTCGCACAACTTATTGAAAGGAAAGAAAGGGATCATTTTTGGTGCATTAAACGATCAATCCATTGCATGGAAAGTAGCACAGCAATGTTTTGCCCAGGGTGCTGAAATTGTTTTAACCAACGCAACTATTGCATTAAGAATGGGCGAAATCAATAAGCTGGCTGAAGCATGTAATAATGCTCCGGTCATTCCCTCGGATGTGACCAGTAATGATGAGTTGAAAAACCTGCTTGAAAAAAGCATGGAGCATTTTGGCGGCAAAATTGATTTTATACTTCATAGTGTGGGCATGAGCATTAACATGCGCAAAAACAATCCGTACACAGCCCTTAACCACGATTTTACCCATAAGTCGCTCGATATATCCGCCATGAGCCTCCATCGTTTATTACAGTTGGCGTATAATATGGATGCCATTAACGATTGGGGAAGTGTTGTAGCACTAACATATATTGCAGCTCAGCGTGTGTTTCCTGATTACAGCGAGATGGCCGATGCCAAGGCTTTACTTGAAAATATTAGTCGCAGTTTTGGTTACCATTATGGTATCAGAAACAAGGTTAGGATCAATACTGTATCTCAATCTCCTACACGTACTACTGCAGGCAGTGGCGTAAAAGGCTTTGATGGTTTTATAACTTTTGCTGAAAAAATGAGCCCTCTTGGAAATGCCAATGCCGAAGATTGTGCCAACTATTGTGTTACGTTATTCAGCGATCTTACAAAGTATGTTACCATGCAAAACCTGTTTCACGATGGTGGATTTAGCTTTACCGGCGTTACCAAAGAGATTATTGAGCAGATGGAAAAGTAAAGAAGATAAGTGAATAATGAATAGTGAAAAGTGAATAATGAAGGATGTGTTTTTAGACTCTTTGATTATTATAGAATAGGTCTAAAACTTCATTTAAACATGGTGTCTTTCGTCAGAAAGGTGTCTTCAGACCGTGCATTTAGTTGTGCTTGTAAAACTATGTGCAGGCGCAGATTTTTCAGCCCCGCTTTCGACAAATTAAAACTTACATATTATTGGTAAATTTGACTAACAAAAACGTTGTATCATGAGTGTAGCCGAAATAAAAATTGAAGTGATAAATAAAATAACCGCTATTGAAAATGAAACTCTTTTAAAGGAAGTTTTAGCAATGCTTAATGAAAAAAATGAAACGCAGGTGCGATCACTTTCTATAAGCAAAGCTTATGAAGACATAAAAAACCAATATGGAGATGTTTTGCAAAAACTTGCTCAATGATAATTATTGATGAAGTATTTGAATTGCATGAGAAATCAATTCTGGATTATGGAGGTTCGCGTGGCTTAAGAGATATTGGCTTATTGCAATCTGCTTTAGCACGGCCCTTCCAGACTTTTGGAGGTGAAGATTTGTACCCAACCATCTTTGAAAAAGCTGCCGCCCTTGGTGAAAGCCTGATTGTTAATCACCCTTTTATTGATGGAAATAAAAGAACAGGAATGCTTTGTATGACAGCATTACTCATGGTCAATAATTATACGTTCATTGCCTCTTCTCACGATTTTTACAACTTCGTCATAAATATCTCTACAGGTTCCATTTCTTTCGAAGAAATTGTTAAGTGGCTGAAAAATAACACAACTATCTAATACCCTAACCTTATGGACTGGATACAATTTTTTGGCTACTTCGGTTCTTTTCTTACCTCTATAACATTTATACCTCAGGTGTATAAAGCCTGGCAATCTAAAAGTGTCGGCGACCTGAGTACCTGGATGATGCTGATTGTTGTGTTGAGCACTTTGGTGTGGCTGGCTTATGGCTTTGGCATTAACAGCGGGCCGGTTATAGTTGCTAATACAATTGTGTTAATTCTTTCACTAATACTTATTTATCTTAAGTATCG
>JANPPB010000266.1:0-10463 GCA_031428295.1 Segetibacter sp.
AGCCTGGTATTTTTAGGTTGGGTTGATAAGCTGGGTGGAATATTGTTATATACCATTATCTACCTGATGATTTATAGCGTGATACTCTTTTATGCATACCAGGTACACATTATTAGCCCTAAGGCTACAGCAGAATCATCAACCTTTGGATTCATTTATCCCTTTGGGCCTACCGTAATAAATGGACTTGGCCAGGTAGTGCCGATATTTAAAAACATGTTTACTGATCTTTCCGTTTTTTTCGGGTCCCTCTCAACCCATATTAAATAAGTAGTTTGTTGCTACCTTTAAAGTGATTTATCTATTAATTTGCAACAGACCTGTTACCTGCCGCCACTTCATAGTTATATAAAACGATGTTTGGCGATATTTACCTTTATTTGTAAAAATTGGAT
Organism: Segetibacter sp.; assembly: GCA_031428295.1. Classification (GTDB taxonomy): domain Bacteria; phylum Bacteroidota; class Bacteroidia; order Chitinophagales; family Chitinophagaceae; genus Segetibacter. Next base: position 396 of record JANPPB010000266.1, read on the forward strand.
TGTTTTGTATTTGAACCAAATTGCATGAATTACGAAATCAAACAAAAGGACAAGTTTAAATATATAGAAATTGGTGAAGGAGAGCCTCTTGTATTGCTTCATGGCCTGTTTGGAGCATTAAGTAATTTCAAAGATTTGATTGATCACTTCAGCACCCATTATAAAGTGGTGGTGCCTATGTTGCCCTTGTTCGAACTCGACATTTTTCATACAACAGTTGGGGGATTGGCCAAGTATGTTTATCGTTTTATTGAAGCTGGGAATTACAATAACATACACATGCTGGGTAACTCATTGGGTGGGCATGTGGCCTTAGTTTACATATTAAAACATCCTGAAAGAATTAAGACACTGACACTAACCGGTAGTAGCGGTTTGTTTGAAAATGGCATGGGCGATAGCTATCCCAAACGGGGCGATCGGGAGTATATAAGAAAGAAAACTGAACTGACTTTTTACGATCCGGCCATGGCTACAGAGGAATTGGTGAACGAGGTTTTTGAAATAACAAACAACCGTATAAAAGTTATTAAAATTATAGCGCTTGCAAAAAGTGCCATCCGCAACAACCTTGGCGAAGAGTTGAACCAGATTAAACAGCCTACGTGTCTTATCTGGGGTAATAACGATACCATTACACCTCCTTTTGTAGCTAAAGAATTTCAATCTTTAATTCCTAATAGCGAACTCCATTTTATTGATAAGTGCGGTCATGCACCAATGATGGAAGTGTCAGCAGAGTTTAATTCTATCCTCGATAATTTTTTGGCAACTCATAAACAAAATGCTGCAACATTAGCATAAACTTTGTTGTCTTTTCGTTGTCTTATTATTACAAATCCTGTAAGGAAAACTGAATGTTAGCCCATCAATTAATCAACAGTAATTATCCCTCTTTAAACCTTAGCGATAAAGTTTCGTTGGCTTTGCAGTTTATGGAAGATTTTGATGTGCAACACTTACCTGTTATTTCCGGCGAAAAGTATGTGGGCTTAATAAGTAAAGATGACCTGTTAGACGTAGCAGACGATAGTTCTATAGAGGCTTTAGAAGATGATCTGGTAAAGAAATCAGTCAAGGGCTCAGAACACTTTTTTTCTGCTTTAAAATTATCAGCTTCACTATCTGTTTCGATAGTGCCGGTGGTGAATGAAACATCTGAATTTCTTGGGGCCATACCTTATAATGAACTGGTACGTGCAGCCAGCAGCTATCTCGGAGCCGAAGATCCTGGCGCTTTAATCGTGCTCGAAATGGAGCGAAAGCATTATTCGTTTGGCGAAATAAGCCGGCTTATAGAAACAAATGATGCATACATTACCCAATTAAATACCTCGAGCGAAACCGAAACCGGCTTATTAATCGTAACTATTAAGGTTAACAAACTGGAAGTTTCGGCCATTATCGCAACTTTTCAACGCTACGATTACAGCATACGTTATTTTTTTGGCGAAGAAGATTATGAGAATGAATTGCGTTTTAATTACGACCACCTGATGTCTTATTTAAAGATGTAACATCCTATTTAGTTTTCTATTTTTTTGCCCATTTTGTAAAAACTACGTAAAACGGTAAAATATTTATGTAGATAGTACTCTTCCATATAGTTTTACTAATATTAACCGTTATGTGTTTCTAATGCGATTACCTGTGGAGCTGAGGCTTATATCATTTTTACTATTTTTTTCGCTGTTGATTTGCCTGCCATCGGTGGGGCAAATAGTGAACAACGAAGTTATATCTGATACTGCCTCAGGTACTTTTTTGGACACAGCTTCTTACAGCTTAGTAATAGCAGATATTGCTATAACAGGTTACAAGCAAACCAAGCCTTACATTATTGAGCGGGAAATTCCATTTAAAAGGAATGCAGAAATAAAGCGTGCCGAATTACCCGGCCTGATTGAGCTGTGTCGTCAGCAGCTAATGAACACCAGCTTGTTTGTGGATGTTGAAGTAAAACCCACTTTCATTACCAGAGATATTGTTTTGATTGATGTGAAGGTTAAAGAGCGTTGGTACCTGTTTCCGTTACCTTATTTTAAAATGATTGACCGCAACTTTAATACCTGGTGGGTAGAGCACAAAAGGAGCCTGCAGCGTATTAATTACGGGCTTAAGTTTATGCATAATAACGTAAGCGGAAGAAACGATAAGCTGAATTTTTGGTTGGTTGGTGGGTATACGCAACAGGCCTCCATCCGTTACGAAAATCCCTTTTTAGACAAATCTTTGAAACATGGAATGAATGTAGGCTTTTCGTTTTCCCGCAACCGTGAGATCAATTATGGAACCAGCTTAAACAAGCAATCATTTTTTAAAAACGAGAACGATTTCCTGATCAAACAAATTCATTTTGATCTTACTTATTCGTACAGGCCGGCCGTAAAAACCAGGCACTATTTCTCCGTATCGTATAACGATTTGCAAATACAGGATACCGTCCTTAAGCTCAATCCTTCCTTTTTTCCATCTGCTCAACGCAGGGTACGATACCCTGACATGTCGTACAATATTCAATACTATAATGTTGATTACATACCTTATCCATTAAAGGGCGTTTTTGGTGATGCACATATTTACAAACGTTTTGGCAACCAAAACAATATCTGGCAAATCGGCGGAAAGGGAACCTACAGCATGCAGTTAAAGCCTTCGTCTTATCTACAATTCCAGGCTTCCGGGCTCATCAGGTTTCCATTTAAACAGCCTTACTTTAATACCAGGATGTTTGGTACCAGCGATTTATACCTGCGTGGTATGGAATACTATGTAATTGATGGTGTGGCTGGCGGGGTAGTGAGGGGCACAGCCATTCAGCGGGCTCTCAAGTTTAATTTACCTATGCCTGTTAAAACAAATTTGGTTGATAAAATACCGGTTCAAATATTTTTAAAAGCCTATAGCGACCTGGGTTATTCTTACAATCCAAATCCCGGTAACAGCATGCTGAATAATAAACTGTTGAGAGCCTGGGGTTTTGGTGTTGATATTGTTACTATCTACGACATTGTTTTAAAACTTGAATACAGTTTTAATCAGCTTGGCGACAAAGGATTTTATATTCATTCCAAAAGTGATTTTTAAAAACGTCGGCTGACATCTGCCCCTTTTTCATTGCAACACAAAGGCATTTACACACTGCGGGATTTTTTGAAATTTCTTTGTTCAACTCTCCACTATTTATTTAATATTTTTGAAAATTCAATACACGTTTGTTGTACACTTTACCCGGCTGGTAACACCACATTTAATCCACTTCTCTTTTTAAAGCCTTCAATATAAACGTTCAAAAAAATGAAAGTAGCTATTTATTCACGTGGGCTTGATGTTGAACAGGAGGGCCAGTTGTTGATTCTTTTAGAAGAACTTACCCGGCAAAAAGTAAAAATTTGTTTGTTTAAAAGTCTCACTGAACATAACTCGTCAGTGAGCATGTTGCCCATAGATTTTTCAATTTTTGCTACTCACAAAGACCTGGACGATAGCATAGACTACATTATAAGTTTAGGGGGTGATGGCACCATGCTCGATACTGCTGTATTAGTTCGCGACAAGCAAATACCCATCTTAGGAATTAATTTTGGAAGGCTTGGCTTTTTGGCAAGTATAGGAAAAGAAAATATTCCTAATGCAGTGGAGGCTTTGGTAAACGAATCGTATGTGGTAGATCATCGTACGTTGATCCATTTAGATGCCAGCATACCCTTGTTTGCTGATGCACCTTTTGCTTTAAATGAGTTTGCTATTCATAAAAGGGATACATCGCCCATGATTAAAATTCATACCTATTTGAATGGGGAGTTTTTAAATAGCTATTGGGCCGATGGTTTAATTGTGTCAACCCCAACCGGTTCTACAGGATACAATATGAGTTGCAATGGGCCAATTGTTTTTCCGGAGAGTGGAACTTTTGTAATAACCCCGGTAGCACCACACAGTCTTAACGTAAGGTCGATCATCATACCGGATAACAACATCGTTAGCTTTGAAATTGAAGGACGTACCGGGCAATTCATCTGTGCGTTGGATGCACGCCGCGAAATTGTTGACAAAGAAATTCAGTTAGCAATTAAGAAGGAAGACTTCAAAATTAACCTGCTTCGACTTAACGAAAACAGCTTTCTATCCACCCTTCGCGATAAGCTCACATGGGGTCTCGATAAAAGAAACTAACCATCTGTTAAAAGATTTCACGATCTTTTTCGTTAAAAATACATTGCTTATTTTGCAAACATGATTATGAAAAGATTATTCGCCATTTTTTTGGCCAGCGTAGTTACCATAAGCAGCAAGGCCCAGATGGTTGAAAGTTATGTGCAGGAAGGCGAGTTTGGAATTGCCATAGGAGCCGCACATTACTTTGGTGATCTTAATACCCGTGCAGCTTTAAACCGGCCAAAATTTAGCGCGGGGGCTTTTTTTAGAAAACAGTTTGGTAATTATATCGGTTTAAAAATTGGTGCCAATTATGCCCAGCTTGGCTATTCGGATGTGTACAGTCAAAACGAAACCCAAAAAAGACGCAACCTCAGTTTCAATTCAAATATTTGGGAACTGGCCGTAAGTGGCGATTTCAATTTTTTCAAATTTTATCCTGGCATTTCAGGGTTCACTTATACGCCTTATGTTTCGTTAGGTGTGGGTGTTTTTTCATACGATCCCTATGCTTATCTGGCAAATAAAAAATACATATTAAGACCCATTGGAACCGAAGGGCAAGGCAGTGCGGCATATCCTGACAGGAAGCCTTACAGTTCGATGGCTGTTTGTTTTCCTATTGCATTGGGTTTTAAATACAACCTTAACGAAAAGACCAATATGTTTGTTGAGGCAGGCTATCGTTTTACAAATACAGACTACCTGGATGATGTAAGCAGTACTTACGCTCCTGATGCTTTTTCACCCTTACCTAACGGGCAGCTTTCTGTGGGACAGTTATTAAGCGATCGCAGTTATGAGACCGGAACGCCCATTGGAATCAAGGGTCGTCAGCGTGGAAACAGCTCGCAAAAAGACGGCTATCTTATAGCCCAGTTCGGTATATCATTTAACTTATCTTCTTATAAGTGTCCTACTCCCTAAAAACCATATTTTACATTATATAGAAGCCGGTTCATGTCGGCTTTTTAGTGCATTTTTTTTGATAGAGGCAATGTTGAATGAATGCTATTTCCTTTGCAACCTTACCAATATCTATGTAATGCTCAACCACTAAAACTTTTTCTTGAGGGTTGTTATGGCATATCCTTCATCCAATTAAAAGAACCTTAAATCATTTCTGGCAAAATGTGTATTTCAATTCTTTTAAAAAGAAACATTTTGAAATTGCTACATTTGCCGACCTAAACAGGACCTTCCTTCCATGCAGGATTTGAAAGATAAAATTGATCTGAAACGATTGCCACGTCACATTGCAATTATTATGGATGGCAATGGCAGGTGGGCTAAAGAAAAAGGCGAAGACCGGCTTTTTGGACATTATCATGGAGTAGAAAGTGTTAGAAATATTGTTGAAGGCTGTGCGGATCTTGGGGTTGAATACCTGACCTTATATGCTTTCAGCACCGAAAATTGGGAACGCCCTGAAAAGGAAGTTAGCGGTTTAATGGACCTTTTGGTAGATACCATCCGCAAAGAAGTAGACACCCTCAACAAAAATAACATCAGGCTTCATGTAATTGGTAACCTGCAAATGTTACCTCCTTTTGCCAACAGCGAAATGCAGGAGGCCCTCGACATGACCCGGAATAATACCGGTATGAACCTGGTGATGGCCTTAAGTTATAGCAGCAGATGGGAATTAGTGAATGCTGTAAAAAACATAGCCCTTGATGCACAGGCCGGCATATTAGATGCGAATACCATTACAAGTGAGACCCTCGAGAATTATTTGTGCACCCGCAATATTCCCGATCCTGAATTAATGATACGTACCAGTGGCGATTTTAGGGTAAGCAACTTTTTATTATACCAACTCGCCTATACCGAATTGTATTTTACTGAAACCCGCTGGCCCGATTTCAGGAAGGAAAATTTGTACGAAGCCATCCTCGATTTTCAAAGCAGAGAAAGGCGATTTGGTAAGATAAGTGAACAGGTTAATAGCGGGCAGCACATTGGTTAATAATTACTTTATAATTCAAATGACCGCCCTACTATTTAACAAACACTTTCAAATAATCCCGTTAATTTGCTCGCCGAAAGAGAAAAGTGTCTCCCGTAAGCTGCATGGCCGGCACGGAAACCAAATTAAACAAATAGGATATTGATGCAGAACGTTTACAAACCTTTTTTACTGTTTATTACAGCATGCTGGCTATTTAATTCTGCTGCATATTCCCAGATTATTCCAGACAAGAGTGCTGATTCCTCCTTAAGTGTTGATGTTAATCTAGAAAATCTCTTCTCTCAAAAAGTTCCTAAAAAATTTAAGATTGCCGGTATTGCTTTAAGTGGTAATAAATATTTTGATACTGCCCTTCTTGTATCTGTTGCAAGCATTAATATAGGCGATGAAGTAGTAATACCTGGTGGCGATCAATTTGCAAGAGCCATTAATAATTTGTGGAAACAGAACTACTTCAGCAATGTTGAAATTTATGTAACCCGGATTGAAGGATCGAATATATACCTTGAATTACAGGTAACTGAAAGGCCCCGTTTGGCCACTTTTAATTTTAAAGGAATAAGAAAAACCGAATCAGAAGAACTAATTGCTAAAGTTGGATTGGTAAGAGGTCGCATTGTGACTGAGAACAATCGCCGTTCTGCTATTGAGGCCATTGCAAAATATTTTAGTGATAAAGGGTACAGAGGCGTTACTGTTAAATTGGATGAAGCGAAGGATGCAAAAGTTGAGAACTCACTTAACCTTACTTTTAATGTTGACAAAGGCACCAAGGTTAAGATTAACGAAATAAACTTTGTTGGCAACCAGGTGCCTGATCTTCGTTTAAAGAAGCATTTAAAAGGGACCAAAGAAATGTCGAGGTTAACGCTTTATCCTCCAAAGGAAGTGGGGGGATATGCTCTTCCAGACCAATTAACTTTCAATGATTATGTTGCGCACAATGGTATGCTTTCCTTCACAAAAACTAAAGAACTCCTCGATCCTTATATCAGGTTAAAATTATCAGCAGCCAAGTTTAACGAGAAGAAGTTTGAAGAGGATAAAGAAAAAATTCTGGAGTACTATAACAGCCTTGGCCATAGAGATGCAGCTATAGAAAAGGATACCTTGTATTATAACTCGCAGGGTAATCTTAATATTGACATTAAGGTTAATGAAGGCAGAAAATATTATTTTGGCGACATTGTTTGGAGAGGCAATACCAAGTACACTGACAGTACCCTTACAATGATTCTGGGTATTAAAAAAGGTGACATTTACAACCTTGAAACCCTCAATAAAAAATTAGGTAAGCAGTTATCTCCCGAGGGGGGCGACATTAGCGGCTTGTATATGGATGACGGTTATTTGTTCTTTCGTACCGAGGCAGTTGAAACGGCTGTTAACAACGATACCATTGATTACGAAATTCGTGTGATTGAAGGTCCGCAGGCAACTATTAAAAATGTGAGGATTGCAGGTAACGATAAAACAAAAGAACACGTTATTCGTCGTGAGCTTAGAACCATCCCGGGTGAAAAATTCAGCCGGTCTGATTTGATTCGTTCTCAAAGAGAGATCGCCAGCTTAAACTATTTTAACCAGGAGAAAGTTGGAATTAACCCTGTGCCAAATCCTGACGATGGTACGGTAGACATTAATTATACGCTTGAAGAAAAATCGAGTGATCAATTGGAGTTGAGCGCCGGATGGGGTGGAGGTATTGGTTTAACAGGTACCGTGGGTGTATCCTTCAATAATTTCTCCATTAAAAATATTTGGAAAAAATCAGCCTGGGATCCTTTACCAACAGGAGATGGTCAGAAGCTAAGCCTGAGAGTTCAAAGTAATGGTAAGGCCTTCCGTTCATACAACTTCTCATTTACTGAACCCTGGCTTGGCGGTAAAAAAAGAAACTCGTTTACTGTAAGTGTTTACGATACAAAGTATAGAAACGGCAGTTACAATTACCTGACAGGTCGTTATAATTATGGTTCGGACGATTCGTACATTCAAACCAGTGGTGTAGGCATAAGCTTAGGTAAGCAATTAAAGTGGCCCGATGACTTTTTTAACCTCATAACTTCTCTTAACTACACCCGTTACCGTATTAAAGATTATGCAATATTTGAAGGTTTCAGTAATGGTTTCTCAAATAACATTAATATTAAACTGGCCCTGCAGCGTTCTTCTGTAAACCAGCCAATTTTTCCAAGCAGTGGTTCCTCATTTTTACTAAGTACCCAGATAACACCACCATGGTCATTACTCGATCCGGGACGTGTAAAAGCATTGAACCCTTATGAGTTGGTGGAGTATCATAAATGGAGGTTTAACGGTGAATGGTATGTGCCATTAGGTAAAGCATCAGGGCCTGAAAGAAACAAGCAGTTTGTTTTAAAAACTGCGGTTAAATACGGGTACATTGGTCGTTATAACAAAGACCTGCAGGTGTCGCCTTTCGAACGTTTTCAGGTAGGGGATGCAGGCTTGAGTAATAACTTTGCTTTACTGGGTTACGACATTATCGCCCACCGTGGATATCCCGTTTACAACAACAGTGATCCACGCATTAACCCTGATCAACAGAGCACGCAAAAGTTCTTTACCATTTTTAATAAGTATACGGTAGAAATGAGGTATCCTTTGAGCTTAAACCCAAGCAGTACCATATTCGCTCTTGGCTTTTTTGAAGCTGCAAACGGTTGGTATTCTACCAAAGACTATAACCCTTTTCGTTTACGTAGATCAGTTGGTTTGGGTATGCGTTTCTACCTGCCAATGTTTGGCTTATTAGGTTTCGACTATGGCATAGGTTTGGATAGGTATTCGCCAAATTCAAAATTAAAAGATGCAGCCAAGTTTACGTTTATGCTTGGTTTTGAGCCGGAATAAGTAACTCAACCTGTAAATACACGTTTATGAAAAAACTGTTATTCTTAGCTTTTGTTTTATTGGTATCCATGGCTTCGTTACAGGCTCAGCGATATGCCATAATTGATACCAAATATATTCTTAACAAATTACCGGAGTTTAAAAATGCCGATAAACAGTTAGCAGATATTGGCACTACCTGGCAAAAGGAAATTGACGATAAGCAAGCTCAATTAAACCTGATGTACCGAAACTTTGATGCTGAACAGTTTATGTTAAGCGATGAGTTAAAGAAGAAAAGAGAGGATCAGTTATTTAGCATGGAAAAGGATATTCGTGAATTACAAAAGAAGCGTTTTGGATATGAAGGCGACCTTTTTAAAGAAAGGCAAAGGCTGGTAAAACCTGTACAGGACAAGGTTTACAATGCAATTCAGAAAATGGCAGTTAACCGTGGATACGATTTTGTGCTGGATAAAAGTGAGGGAATTACTGTTATATTTGCCGACCCTAAATTGGATAAAAGCGAGGAAGTTTTACGTGAATTAGGGTTTAAAAGCTAGTGTTTAAAAAATAAATTTTATAAAATTTCAAAAAAAACAATTGAAATAACCTCAAGCTTTAAAAGGCAGTTGATGCATATAAAGCCGGTTGTTACATGTGAACATTGACAAAAAAAGACAAAAATGAAAAAAGTTGTATTGGTGTTTCTGGCATTTGCCGGTTTAGTGTTTACAGGAAACCGCGTTGAGGCGCAGAGTGTTAAAATTGGTGTTTTTGATGTTGATATCATGGTTCAGGCAATGCCGGGCTATCGTGGGGTTGACAGCATGTTGCAAATTTATGAGCAGGATTCTTTGAAAAGAGAATACGACTTTGCAATGCGTGAATACAACAGGTTGGACAGCACTTACAAATCTGACTCTGCATCAAAAGCACCTGGAAGTGTTTTAAATTATGTAAAACAACAGCGTAACGAAATTGCTACAACAATCATATATTGGCAGCAGATATCTCAGCAAAAAACTGAAGGTAAAAGACAAGAATTAGCAGGACCATTATTTGAGAAAGTATTAGGCGCT
>JANPPB010000267.1:0-2849 GCA_031428295.1 Segetibacter sp.
CAGGCGTAGGAAATAGCACACGAGTTAATAATTACAAGGCCATCGATTTGCATCCATTAGCAGGAGTAAATTATTACAGGCTGAAACAAATAGACGTGGATGGATCGTTTACCTATTCAGGCATAATAGCTGTAAATTTTACAACAGAAAGTTCACTTCAATTAAGAGTATATCCCAATCCTGTTGCTGATAAATTAACCTTGCAATTTGGTTCTGCTGCAAGTACGTATACTGCAATTGTTTACGACCTTCAAGGTAAAAAAGTACTTAAAGCAACGGGGGTAGTTGCTGACATCAATCAACAGATAAATAGTCAACTTAACAAACTTATGCCGGGTGCATATAGTGTTGAGGTGACGGGTAACAGTCAGAAATCTTCAGTTTTATTTATTAAAAAATAGACGCAGACATAGAATATAAATTAGGTGAATTGCGGAAAGGTGTTTATTGAGCCTGCCAATCGTGTTTTTTTGATGACTACAGCTTTTTGAGGTCAAATTATAAATGTGTTTCAGCGATTTTACTCTATCTCTTTTTACATTACTTGTTAGCATATAAAATTATGATGATGAATGCCAGAAATATGCTGTTGTAAGTAGGGCAAACGCATTAAAAGTTATGGCGGTTTTAATAAGCCCGAAGGGCTTTAAATATAAATAGCCATGGGTGCAACCCATGAGTAGAAATGCAAATCCGGATGCCTCAACCCTGAATAGGGTTGAATAAAAGATTACATAAAGGGTGAATTTGTCAAATACATGCAACATATTCAAGCCCTTCAAGCCCTTTTGGGCTTAATGCAGTTTTAATGCGTTTGCCATGGGTTGTAACTATCACAGGGCATTGCTATTGTGCTATTTGCTTAACTTGCCGCAAACTTTTGTAGGTATGAAATTTCAGTTAAGTGAAGAGCAATTGATGATACAACAGGCTGCCAGAGATTTTGCAGTGAATGAATGTTTACCGGGGGTAATTGAAAGGGATGAACATCAAAAATTTCCAAAAGAACAAATAATAAAACTTGCTGAGCTTGGTTTTATGGGCATGATGGTAGACCCAAAATACGGGGGTGCAGGTATGGATACCATTAGCTATGTGTTGGCCATGGAAGAGATAAGTAAATTAGATGCCAGCGTAAGCGTTTGTATGAGTGTGAATAACAGCCTGGTGTGTTGGGGGTTGGAAACTTATGCCACCGAGGAGCAGAAGCAACAATATCTAACACCTTTGGCCACAGGCCGAAAAGATGACGACCTGTATATAGGTGCTTTCCTGTTGAGTGAGCCCGAGGCCGGCAGCGATGCCACATCGCAGAGAACAACTGCCGAAGATATGGGTGATCATTACCTGTTAAATGGTACCAAAAACTGGATCACCAATGGTTCCACTGCATCTGTATACCTTGTAATTGCACAAACACATCCCGAAAAAAAGAGTAATGGTATTAATGCATTTATAGTTGAAAAAAGCTGGCCCGGTGTTTCAGTAGGCGCCAAAGAAAATAAATTGGGCATTCGCGGCAGCGACACCCATAGTATTATGTTTACCGATGTAAAAGTGCCCAAAGAAAACCGGATTGGTGAAGATGGCTTTGGGTTTAAGTTTGCCATGAAGACACTTGCCGGCGGACGAATTGGTATTGCTGCGCAGGCGCTTGGTATTGCAAGTGGTGCTTACCAGTTTTCGCTCGAATATTCAAAACAACGCAAGGCATTTGGAAAAGAAATTATGCACCACCAGGCTATACAATTTAAGCTTGCCGATATGGCAACAAAAATTGATGCCGCCCGGTTACTTTGCTTAAAAGCCGCATGGGAAAAAGACACAGGACAGGACTACACCGTTAGCTCTTCTATGGCCAAAGTGTTTGCCAGCGAAACAGCTATGTGGTCTGCCGTTGAAGCGGTTCAGATACATGGTGGTTATGGTTATGTAAAAGAGTACCATGTTGAAAGATTGATGCGTGATGCAAAAATTACCCAGATATACGAGGGTACCAGCGAAGTACAGCGAATCGTTATCGGAAGATCCATTTTAAAATAAACTTTTACTTTAAGATTTATTACCCTTTAATGGCGGTTGACCTTAAAAAATACCACGGGATAAAAGCTGAACTGGATGCAAAGCATGTTCAGTTGGTGGCCGTAAGTAAGATTAAACCCGTACCTGAATTATTGGAATTGTATCGTGCAGGGCAGAGGGATTTTGGAGAAAACTATGTGCAGGAAGTGGTTGACAAACAACCTCAGTTACCAGCCGATACCAGGTGGCATTTTATCGGGCATTTGCAAAGCAACAAAGTAAAATACATAGCGCCTTTTGTGTACCTGATACATGGTGTGGATAGTCTAAAACTCCTGAACGAAATAAATAAGCAGGGGGCTAAGAACAACAGGGTTATCCATTGCCTGTTACAGGTACACATAGCACAGGAAGAAACAAAATTTGGCTTTGATGCAAGTGAATTAGCAGAAGCAATGAGGGCTATTCAAACCCCCGCGGCTTACCCCAACATAATGGTTGATGGCCTTATGGGCATGGCTTCGTTTAGTGATGACCTGGACAAAGTGAGAAGTGAGATGAAATTTCTGAAACAACTTTTTGATACTTTCAGCACCGCCAAAACAACCAATTGCCATTTCACTATTTTATCTATGGGCATGAGTGGCGATTATGCCATGGCTATTGAGGAAGGAAGCAATATGGTAAGAATTGGCAGCCTTTTGTTTGGTGCCCGATTATAAAAGTTTGAAATGCAGATTGGGGTTTAATCCTTCTATTTCATCCTTTATTGTGCATCCTTTCTTGGGTTGCGCTTAATCAAAACGTATAATAACATACCTCCTGCT
>JANPPB010000268.1:0-6669 GCA_031428295.1 Segetibacter sp.
TTCCAATACTTCCCGGCCAAGATTACGCCAGAGCAACTCAAATTCTTTTTCGTAGTCGTAAAAATTGTCAATTTTATTTAAGGCCTCCAATTCGGCATACCGCTCTTTGGCTAAGGCAATAAAGTTTGCTTCGGTCATCGGATTAGTAGTTTGGTTTCTCAAATTTACACATTCTTTAATGCGACAATTTTAAATGCACCCATGTTAATGAAATCAAACTAAGTGTTTTAAAAGTCATTATGGCCTGGTGATCATCCCTGCAATTAGTACAAAAGCTTCATCTGGTTTTCTCTTAAAATTCATCAGTAACAGCAAATGTATTTTTCCTGTTCATCCATTTACCGGATGTAAAATCAGGAAATTCTACGGTGGCATTTCCCAGTTCTATAGACCGTTCGCTCAAGGGTGTAATGGCACTCCAGGCAGCGGCATCATATACATCCATTGGTGTGGCTACTTTTCTTTTTACACTCTCAATAAAACCATGAATAACAAAAAAGTCCATACCGCCATGCCCTGCCCCTTCAGCATCAGCCGTCCAGCGTTTCCATAATGGGTGATCATATTTTTCTAACCATGAAGCAGCATTGTCCCACTGGTGCTCCTTGCTTACACCTTCTACATAAACGCTGTTGTTTACATCCATCCACAAACCATTGGTCCCCTGCACCCTAAACCCTAACGAATATGGTCTTGGTAAATTGGTATCATGTTGCAGCAATATGGTTTCGCCGTTTGCACATTTGATATGTGTAGTAACGATATCGCCCAGTTTAAAATTTATTTTTGCGTTCGGGTGATTTTCTCCTCCTTTTTTAACAATGTAATTATGCAGGCCTCTTGCCTTGGTGTCGAAGGATGAAAGGGAGATAAAGCGGTTGCCCCGGTTAATATCGGCCATCATGGCAATGGGGCCTATACCGTGGGTTGGATATAAATCTCCATTGCGGTGCACGGAGTGATTGGTACGCCATGCTGCCTCTGAAAATCCTTTTTCGCCAAACTCTACACCACTGTTGTGGGGCTTATTACCGTCGTTAAATTTTACACCTCTCAGGTCGTGCTGATAGCCACCCTGAAGGTGCATCATCTCACCAAAAACACCTTGTCTAACCATGTTCAAAACGGCCATTACATCGCGGCGGTAGCAAACATTTTCCAGCATCATAACATGGGCACCCGCATTATCCGCAGCCTTCACCACATCCCAATGATCTTCCAGTGTAATTCCTAATACTACCTCAGTGCCTACGTATTTAATACCTGCTTTTAAAGCATCCAGTATCATGGGCGCATGCCATTCCCACGGAGTGGCAATTATAATGGCATCTATATTTTTATCGGCTAATAAGTTTTTGTAAGAAGTGTTGGAGCCTGTATAAATTTTAGGTAATGGCTTACCTGCTTTGGTAAATTGTTGCTTAGCTGAAGTTAACATCCTGTCGCTGATATCGCAAATAGCAGTCACTTCAGTATCTTTTCGCCTGAGCAGAAGGTCAAGGTGGCTTTGACCTCTTAAGCCGGTGCCAATAACTCCAATCCTGACTTTTTCATCAGGCATTATAAAGTTTTTTGCAAACGAAGAACTTGAAATGGCTACGGCTGCGGAGGCTGCAGAAACATTGCGGATAAATTGTCGACGGTTTGACATGTGTGTATTTTTTATTGACGGAAAAAATTTGATTTGTTAGCTGAAGCAAAGAATATTGTGGCAAATTAATAAGTACAGCAATTTAAGATTGAAGATTTAAATGGCATGGTTCTTTTGAGAATATGCTTAAACAATTTATTATGGATAAGCTGGAATTAAAAGGAAAGTGGAATGAAATTAAGGGAAAAATAAAGCAGTCTCATGCGGACCTGACCGATGATGACCTTGAATACGAAGAAGGAAAAGACGATGAATTATTTGGAAGGTTACAGCAAAAGCTGGGAAAGGGAAAAGATGAAATTGTAGCATGGATCAGGTCGTTAGGATAACACACATAGCTGCCTGGTTGTTTAAGAGACCGGGCAGCATTTTTTATGTTTTACACCAACAATTGCTTAGAGGCATCTGGTACATTTAATACAAACCGGGTACCGGTGCCATGTTTAGAGTGTACAGAAATATCTCCTCCAATTCTTGTAAGTGCTTCTTTAACTATGTAAAGCCCAATCCCCAACCCAGTTACGGTAAAATTACTTCTGAAGAACATCTTGAAAATGTTATTAAGATGTTCATCAATAATACCAACCCCATTATCTTCAATTATAATTTTTGCGTAGCGATCACTGGCTTCAATTGAGATCATTACTTTTGGGTTCTTCTCTTCGGGCTTTTGGTATTTTACTGCGTTCGATATAAGGTTATTGAGTATAACAGACATGCGAAAAGCATCCGCATGAAAGGGAGCTGTTTGCTCAATGGTTATTTCAAAATCGATGCTGGGATTTTGGAACCGGCATAAGCTTACGCTATCTTCTATTAAAACATTAAAATCAATTTCGTCGAAACTGCCCTCAACTCTGATGCTCTTATAGTATTCAATGGTTTTAAGAATGAAAAAGTCCATGCGTTTTACGCAACTCTCAATCATGTCCATGTAACCATTGGGATCGTCAACTGACTTTTCCATTTTTGCCAGGTTTAGTACACCCATAACGGAAGCAAGTGGACTACGCAGGTCGTGTGAGGTACTGTACACAAACCGATTTAATTCATCGTTTGATTTTTCAAGCTCAACCACCTTGGTTTTTAATTGCTGGCGGGTGTTGTACAATTCATACCCGTTTTGAATAGAAGTGGCAAGCTCCAACTCATCCCATGGCTTCTTGATAAACCGATAAATCATGCCTTTGTTAATAGCGTCAATAATTGCTTCAACATCGGTGTAACCTGTCATTAATATTCTTATCGGATCAGGGAAAGCAACCCTCACCACATCAAAAAATTCGACCCCCGTAGACTGCGGCATGCGTTGGTCTGCAATAATTATATGAACAGCGTGCTCGTTTAAAATCTTCATGCCTTCAGCAGCAGACATAGCCGTAAAAACCTCGTACTGTCTTCTAAAGCTGGCATTAAAAGCCAGAAGGTTGTTCTTCTCATCATCAATATATAAAACCCTTATTTTTTTCTCAGGCAAATCCATAAACTTAATTTAAATGACGGCTTTATCAGGAATAGTTTTAAGTAAGGTAATTATAAATTCAGCTCCGTGCCCCTCTGTAGATACTACCTCTATCCTTCCATGATGTTCCTGTATTATTCGAAATACAATTGCGAGACCCAGGCCTGTTCCCTCCCCTACATCTTTGGTAGTAAAAAAAGGATCGAAAACTTTTTGCCTCACCTCTGCCGACATTCCCGGGCCGGTATCCTTTATACTAATTTCAATCCTGTCATCCTCCAAATCTCGTGTAGTAATGATGATTTGCTCCTGAGCAGGACTATTATTTTTTTGCTTTACGGCCTGAATTGAATTGTTGAGGATGTTCATAAACACCTGGTTCAGTTTACCAGGAAAACATTCTATCTCACCATCAGCGTTAAAATTCTTAATTATGCTTATGTTCTCCGGTACCAGGTTGCGTAAAATAATGAGGGTTGAATCCAAACCTTCGTGAATGTTAACGGTCTTAATAAGGCTTTCATCAAGGCGACTAAAATTTCTCAATCCACGTACTATTTCCGCAGTTCTGTCAGCGCCATCCTCAATGCCTTTCATTAAACTATAAATCTCGGTTCTTAAAAAATCCATATCAAAAGAAGTTTGGAGTTGCCTGATGCTGGATAGGCTTGCCGGAAGTGCTTCTATATTTTGTTGGTGCAATTTGTCGTACTCATCTATTACTTCAAACAAGTCGTTTAAATCGAGCAACAACGGTTTGATATTTGATTTTACAAAGTTGATAGGATTATTTATTTCGTGAGCAATGCCTGCAGTTAGCTGGCCGAGTGAAGCCATTTTTTCCGCCTCAACCAATTGTATCTGGGCGTCCTTCAGAACGCCGAAAGCTTCGTTTAATTGTGTATTAGCCGATTGAAGTTCTTCTGTCCTTTCGGATACTTTACGCTCCAGTACAATATTTTGTTCGCGTACCAGCTTTTCATTCTCTCTTGATGCCTCGAGGGCCTCCATTTGGCTGATTTCCTTTTCTTTTCGCAGTACATTTATTTTATCGGCCAATGCTATGGAAAGTAAGATTGCTTCAATAGCAGAACCCGCATACAATATGTAAGTGGTAAAATTGTTATAGGGTAGAATATTGAAGTTTCGTAACCCAAGTATTACAATACCAAGTAAGAAAAGGATCCAGGCTACCACATAAAAATAAGCGGGTTTATATCCTTTGTAGGCAATGTAAACCGAAGCAGCAAGTAACGATACACCGCCTGCTATTCCGCAAATATTAAGCAAGTGGTAGCTGAAATAATTATTACCCGACAGCGACAAAACAATACTCAGCACATACACCCATATCAACCCAATAAAGAACTTTCGTGCAATGGGCAGGTATTGTTTCATCATTAGAAAAAACATTCCAAAGTAAATGCCGGCAATACCTGCAAGCGCCGATGTAAGCGTTAAAGCATACCTATTAAAAGATGGGTGGTTTGGCCATAAGTATTTAAATGTATGCCCCGATACACTGAGTTGTGCAAGGCCAAGAAAAAACAGAAACAAAATGTAAGCGAGATAACTTCTGTCTTTTGTTGAAATAAAAATGAAAAAATTGTAAAAGAATAACGCCAATAAAATCCCCAGATAAATGCCTATAACGATGGTTTGAAAACTATCAGCATTTCTCAATTGATTTTCTTTTACTACGAAAAGTGGTAATAGCAATGGATGATAACTACCCACTTTTATAAAATAAGTTTCGCTGGTGTTTTTTGGAATATTTAAGTTGAAAACAAAATCAGGACTCGAAGTCTTTCTTGCAAAAAATGGAAAGGAATTGCCAACTTCATCCATTAATTGCAGCACATTATTTTGTAGCCTGTATATCGAGAGTTTTGTAACATTGGCATACTGCAAATTCAAAAAAAGAGCGGGGGTACTACTGTAATTGGTAATTGTAAATTTCATCCAAATGTTTCCACTGGTAACCTGGTAAACGGGAGTTTTATTATTAGAAAACCACCTTAATCCTGGCCTAACTATGTCGCTTTCGGTGTACTTGCCTAATGTATCAGTAAAACGAGAAGAATGCCCTTTAACTTCAAATGACTGATTATCTTCATTTATAACTAAAGGCTTTACCTGGCCGACAACTGTAGAGGAAAATACAAGCAATCCGGCCAATAAACAGCATAATCGAAAGGAATAATTGAGTGGCTTTGGGTGCCGTGTCAGTTGCATGTAAAGTGTTTACCAAATAAAAGGAATAATACGTTTTGTATGAGACTTGTATTGAATATAACGCTCACCAAAAAAGGATGAAAGCATTTTTTCTTCAACACTAATGCGGATGTAATAGGCAACGGACATGGCAATTATTACGAAGAGAATTGCCCATTGGTCGTTTAAAAATAAAGGCATACCCACTATAGCCATAAAAGCACCCAGGTAACTTGGGTGCCTTACAAACTTGTAGGGACCACTCGTAATTAACTCGTGGTCGTTGTTAATTTTA
Organism: Segetibacter sp.; assembly: GCA_031428295.1. Classification (GTDB taxonomy): domain Bacteria; phylum Bacteroidota; class Bacteroidia; order Chitinophagales; family Chitinophagaceae; genus Segetibacter. The sequence goes on from JANPPB010000268.1 coordinate 5,623, forward strand.
GCTGTAGCTGTAAAGTGTTTACCAAGTGTTTGAATTGAATAAATTCTAATACAAATGCCTGCAATTAACAAAGAACCCCCTGCATAAACTATTGGGTTGAGGGCTGCCCTGTTATTGGAAAAGTAGGCCCATTCAATAACTGAAAAAACAACACTGCACGATGACATAATTAGAATAACCAGGATAGAAAAACGGTCGCTGGTTTTATTTTCTTTAGTGTCGCGGGTACTAAAGGCAGGCTGGCTTAACCAAAGACTGGCAGCAGCCACCACTAAAAAAATTGTTTTAAAATGGAGCATGAGTGCCGGCTCACCCACCAATGGCAAAAGGTTTAGCAATAAAATTGCTACTACTGTAAATATAATTTTTCCCATAAATATTGGCCTGCTAATAAGATATCTTAAACTCATTTACATCTGCACCCTGTACCTGCAAATCATACTGCACTGTTACAACCACGTTTTTAAAGGGCGATTTTTCTTCAGTAATGTAATGAAGATTGTTTCTTAAAAAAAGCATTTTTTCCCGCTCTCTCGGGTGTGCATTTTTTAAAGTAACTGCGTCTTCTAAAAAAACTGCTGTGGCTATCAAATCAAGTTTAGGATAATAAAAGGTGCCGTTATTACCAACTGTTGTCAACACCTCGCTACCTATCCACTTATTAAACCTAACTGTTGCAGGTGAACATAACGAAAACATGGTAGTCAGGCCAATTTGATTTGCAATAACCACTGCGGCTCTTGATGGAAACAGTGAACCAACCCCTAACCCGGCAACCTCTTTAGAGTTCCATAAGCCACATAGCTCCCCGGTACCATTTATTGCCCGTTGCTTAACAATTTCGTAGATGTTTGGGTCCATATAACCTGTTGCCTCTTCAATGGGCAAAACCGTTTTGCCATCAGCAGCATGCACCCGTGCACCCCCATACATGCGTTCTCCATCCTGCGATTCAACCACTATTACAAATACTGCCGGACTATCGGCCCAGCTATTTTTTGAGGAAGTTACTTTTCCGATACCGTGATTTTCCAACACTTTACTATG
>JANPPB010000269.1:0-9079 GCA_031428295.1 Segetibacter sp.
AATGGTACTTTAGCCAGGTCATCTTTAGCTTTTTTCCAGAAGCTGTTAAACTCATCGGGCATAGCAACGGTGGGTTGAATGGTTAAAGGAGAAAAACCTGCTGTTGCAAGATTACGATATGTTTTGCCGGCTACCGTTGTAGTTACTACACACCTTAGAAAGCCGGCCGCACCCATTGTTCCACCTTCAATAATCTTTCTTCCATCGGTTAATACGGCAGAATCTACAACCACAGGTTTCATCTTTTCGGGTCCCACTTCATACCTTATTTTAGCATTATGCATAGGATTGCCCGATTGCAAAACGGCCACCGAAAACTTTACTTTCTCACTCGGTTTATACAACCAATCAGTATGATCGGGGGCTACTATTATTTTAATCAATTGCTCTGCGGGTTGAGCATTGAGTTTTAGTGTTGCGGTGAGCAGTAACAGCAGGTAAATACAACAGGCAATTTTTTTCATGCAGGCAATTTTAGTTAAAGCAATGCTTAAGTAATGTGTAAAATATGAAGAAAAACATTGCAGTAACCACGGCAAAGAAAAATTAATAAAGCATTGTTTCGTACGTAATACTTAACGTCCAGATTTAGAAAAGAAATTCATACAGTACAGCATTCAACCTAATTCGCAAGTTTGACTTTAAGGATTTAATACCGGTAATTAAGATTGGAGCAACCCAATGCATTCTTTCAGGCTATCTTTCCAATCCCGTATTTTAATGTTGAACGTTGAGGCAATCTTGTCCTTATTCATACCGGAATAAGCCGGACGTTTTGCCGGGGTTGGATAACTGCTGGTAGGGATAGCATTTACCCCGCAATTTTTATTGCCCAGGGCTTTGATCTCTGTTGCAAAATCAAACCAACTTATTATGCCTGCATTTGAATAATGGTAAACTCCCCCAAACGATTGACCTGTTATTTGTTGTTGTACTGCAATCTGCATAATAGCTGCCGCAAGGTCGGCGGCATAGGTGGGAGAGCCTACCTGGTCGCCTACTACATTCAGGCTGTCTCTCTCAGACATTAAACGCAGCATGGTCTTAACAAAATTGTTTCCAAAGAAACTGTACACCCACGAGGTACGAATAATAACTGTTGAAGGCAATTTTTCAAAAGCTAACTTCTCTCCTTCCAGTTTTGAAAACCCGTAAAAATTTACCGGGCTTACCTCATGGTCTTCCAGGTAAGGAGTTGTTGCCAAACCATCGTACACATAATCTGTGGAGATATGAATAAACTGGGCACCAACTTTAGCGCAATTTTCAGCCAGGATGCCTACGGCTTCTGCATTAATTTTTAATGCCAAAGCCTGGTCTGTTTCGGCCTTATCAACTACAGTATATGCAGCAGCATTTATGCAACAAACCGGTTTTCTTTTTGTAAAAAAATTGCTTACCAGGTCAGCGTTGGTAATGTCCAGTTCAGCTACATCAGTAAACTCGAAATCAAATTGAGGGTATTCGGTAGATAGCTTTACCAGTTCGTTACCTACCTGTCCATTTTTACCGGTGACTAAAATTAATGGGCGCATATTTTAATTAGAAGCTCCAATAGCTCCTGCTTTTTATTTTGTTATTGTAAATGCCTTTAAGGTCCGCAATTAAAGCATTTTCTTTTGTAATCGATTTAAAATAAGCATCGTTAAATTGTAAATATGGCGTATGCGGAACGGTTACAATAACCGCATCATAATCATCCTCAATTGTGTCTATCAATCCAAACCCATACTCTTCCTGCAATTCATGCGAATCAGCAAAGGGATCTGTCACCACCACATTCAAATGATACGATTGCAGGGAGCGAATTACATCGGCAACTTTTGAATTTCGGATGTCGCTAACATTCTCTTTAAATGTAGCCCCCATCACCAGTATTTTGGCCTGCTTTACATTGTCGCTATTTTTTATAACATGCTGCAATACTTTTTTAGAAAGATAATTGCCCATGTTATCGTTAATATAACGGCCAGCCAAAATTACCCTGGAGTTAAAGCCCAGTTCAGCAGCTTTGTAAGTAAGATAATAAGGGTCCACGCCAATGCAGTGCCCACCAACCAGCCCAGGGTAGAAGGGCAGGAAATTCCATTTGGTTGCGGCTGCTTCCAGCACATCGTACGTATTAATATTCATCTTATCCATAATAATAGATAGCTCGTTCATTAAGGCAATGTTTAAATCACGTTGGGTATTCTCAATAATCTTAGCCGCCTCTGCTACTTTAATACACGGTGCTTTATGCACGCCGGCGGCTACAACCAGCTCGTATACTTTGGCAATTTGTTCCAACGCCTCATCATCACAACCTGATACTACTTTAATTACATTTTGAAGAGTGTGGTTCTTATCTCCGGGGTTTATTCGTTCAGGGCTATAACCCACTTTAAAATCGTCGCAATAAATTAAGCCACTTAATTTCTCCACAATAGGTATGCAATCTTCTTCTGTACATCCGGGGTAGACTGTTGATTCATATACAACATAATCGCCTTTCTTTACCACCTTACCAATGGTTTCGGAGGCCATTTTTACAGGCTTTAAATCGGGTACGTTGTGGGCATCTACTGGCGTAGGCACAGCTACTATAAAAAAATTGGCCTCTTTTAAAACTTCAAGATCAGCAGTAAAGGTAATATCACAACCTTCAAAGGCTTCCTTTCCCAATTCTTTGCTGGGGTCAATACCCTGGTTCATTAAATCAATTCGCTTTTGGTTGATGTCGAAGCCGATAACAGAGATTTTTTTGGCAAATTCAAGCGCAATAGGCAGGCCAACATAACCTAAACCAATGACTGCAAGTTTAGCTTGTTTGTTTAGTAGGGAGGTGTACATGGATTAAAAATGTGCTTCAAAAGCAGTTAACAATATTTGAAAATAGCCCATTCGAGCTTACAAACTCAAACGGGCTATCTACATAAGTAACGCTAAAAAACTACATTAATTATTTGCTAACGAATTCTTTTGGTGTTTTATACAGTTCCTCTTTAGGTAACGACTTAAAATAATCGTAGGTAATTTTAAGTCCTTCTGACCGGGAAACTTTTGGTTCCCAACCCAATAATTCCTGGGCTTTTGTAATATTTGGCCTGCGTTGTTTGGGATCGTCCACAGGTAATGGCTTGTATACAATTTTGGTATTGGTACCGGTTAGTTTAATTACTTCTTCCGCAAAATCTTTCAGAGATATTTCTACAGGGTTGCCAATATTAACCGGTTGGGCATAGTCGCTCATCAGCAAAAGGTAAATACCGTCAACCAAATCATCAACATAACAAAACGACCTTGTTTGCGATCCGTCACCAAAAACTGTAAGGTCTTCTCCTCTCAAAGCTTGCCCGATGAATGCAGGTAATGCTCTACCATCATTTAGTCGCATTCTTGGTCCATAGGTATTAAATATTCGTATAATCCTGGTTTCAACACCATGAAAAGTATGGTAAGCCATCGTAATCGCTTCCTGAAAACGCTTGGCCTCGTCGTACACGCCACGGGGACCCACCGGGTTTACATTTCCCCAATACTCCTCATCCTGCGGATGCACCAATGGATCGCCATAAACCTCGCTGGTTGATGCTACCAGTATGCGGGCCTTTTTATCTTTAGCTAACCCAAGGCAATTATGTGTGCCTAACGAACCCACTTTAAGGGTTTGAATAGGGATTTTAAGATAATCTATAGGGCTTGCTGGCGAGGCGAAGTGAAGGATATAATCAAGCTGACCGGGTACATGTATAAACTTTGAAACATCGTGGTGATAAAATTCAAAATCTTCACGCTTAAATAAATGTTCGATATTTCTTAGGTCACCGGTAATCAAATTATCCATTGCAATAACATGAAACCCTTCTTTAATAAAGCGGTCACACAAATGAGAACCTAAAAACCCGGCGGCACCCGTAATTAAAATTCTTTTTTTACTCATGTTATTGGTTGGTTTGTTTAACGGTTTTGCGGCCTATGCTGGTATAATGGAAACCAAATTCTTCCATTTTTGAAAGTTCGAAAAGATTACGGCCATCAAAAATTATTTTAGAAGGCATTAAGTTCATCATGCGGGTCATATCCGGGGTTCTAAACTCGGCCCATTCGGTTGCTATTATGAGTGCATCAGCTCCTTCCAAAGCATCGTACTGGCTTTTGCAATACTCAATTTTATCATTGTAAATCTCTTTTACATTAGCCATTGCCTCAGGATCGAAGGCTTTTACAATGCTGCCGTTTTTCAATAATTCATCTATAATGTACAATGCAGGTGCTTCGCGAATATCATCTGTATTTGGTTTGAAGGCAAGGCCCCAGATAGCAAATGTTTTTCCCTCCAGAGATCCAAACTGTTCTTTGATTTTTGGAATTAAATACACCTTTTGGTCTTCATTTACTTCTTCTACCGCTTTAAGAATTTTAAAGTTGTAATTAACGCCTTCGGCGGATTTAACCAGTGCCTTAACATCTTTGGGGAAACAACTTCCACCATAACCTATACCGGGAAACAAAAATCGCTTTCCAATTCTCTCGTCACTACCAATGCCCTTACGCACCAGGTCAACGTCTGCACCCAACAATTCGCACATACGTGCTATCTCGTTCATGAAAGTAATTTTGGCCGCAAGGAAGGAATTGGCTGCATATTTTGTTAACTCAGCAGACTCTTCATCCATAAAAATTACAGGGTTACCCTGGCGAACGAATGGCGCATATAAGTCGGCCATTATTTTTATAGCTCTTTCAGAAGTAGTTCCGATAACCACCCTGTCAGGTTTCATAAAATCATCCACCGCAACTCCTTCTCGCAAAAATTCGGGATTACTAACCACATCAAATTCTACGGTTGCATTTTTGGCTATGGTGTCATGCACTTTTCTTGCAGTACCAACCGGCACAGTGCTCTTGTCTACAATCACTTTGTAGTCTTTCATGATCTTACCAAGATCATCTGCAACTTTTAAAATATAACGAAGGTCAGCGCTTCCATCTTCGCCGGGAGGCGTAGGTAAAGCAAGAAAAATAACCGTAGCATCAGCTATTCCTTCCTCAAGATTGGTAGTAAATTTTAAGCGATCTTCTTTTATATTTCTATGAAATAATTTTTCGAGGCCGGGTTCAAAAATGGTGATTTGCCCGTTGGCAAGCTTTTCAACTTTTTTCTTATCAATATCAACACAGGTAACATAATTTCCTGTTTCTGCAAAACAAGTTCCTGACACCAAACCAACATAGCCTGTACCGATTACTGCTATTTTCATTACAAATTTTTAGTTGTTAATAAATTTCATTAGATGATTAATGATGAAATTAAGTTGCTCTTCATCCATCTCTGTGTGAATTGGAAGCGAGATAACTCTTTCGGTAAGCCAATCGGTTATAGGTAAATTATAAGAACTTCCCCCGAAGGCATCAAACATTTTTTGCCTGTGTGCAGGTACGGGGTAATAAATCATATTAGGTATTTTGTTATCGAGCAGGTACTGGCTCAATTCATCCCGGTCAACACCATTTAAAATCAAGGTATACTGGTGATACACATGATTGCAATAGGGCTTTACATAAGGAATGGTCAATTTTTCATGCGAAGCAAAAGCCTTGTTGTAATAAGCCGCTACTTTTTGGCGACTTTCAATATACTCGTCCAGATATTGGAGTTTTACATTTAAGATGGCTGCTTGAATGCTATCCAGCCTTGAGTTACAACCCACCAACTCATGATAGTACCTTACTCTCTGGCCATGATTGGCAATCATTTTTAATTTTTCGGCAAGGGTAGCATCGCTGGTAAAAATGGCACCACCATCGCCGAAGGCACCTAAATTTTTGGAGGGATAAAAAGAAGTAGTGCCGATGGTACCAATAGTTCCGGTTTTCTTTATTGAACCATCAGTGAACCGGTAATCAGATCCTATTGCCTGGGCATTGTCTTCAATTACGTATAGATTGTGTTCCCTGGCTATATCCATAATTTCTTCCATCGGGGCAGCGTGACCATACAAGTGTACCGGTACAATTGCCTTAGTTTTTGGGGTGATGGCAGCCCGGATGGCATTTGCGTCTATGCAAAAAGTTTCCTTATCAACTTCAACAAAAACAGGCTTTAACCTTAAAAGAGCCATTACTTCTACAGTGGCGATATAAGTAAATGAAGGGGTGATAACTTCGTCGCCGGGCTGAAGGTCGAGTGCCATCATAGCTATTTGTAAAGCATCGGTTCCATTGCCGCAGGTTATGGTGTGCGGCACCCGTAAGTATTTAGAAAGATTGACTGCAAACTCCTGTACCGGCTTACCATTTATATAGGCAGCACTATCCAAAACCCCCTGTATTCCGGCATCAACACGATCCTTAATTCTTAAATATTGGGTTTTAGTGTCTACCATTTGAATGGGCCTCATACGCTGTTTTTTAATGGCGGCAAAGCTACATTAAAATGCCATTTGCCGTTTCACCACCACTTTTTCAGTAACTGATAGATTATTTTTGTTTAAAATAAGTCCGTAGGTGGCCTCAATGCTATATAACATCTTTATTAATATTTACCCACTGGCAATAAAAATTGCGGCCTTGTTTAATAATAAGGCAAGCGATTGGGTTAAAGGTCGCAAAGGAATTTTTGAAGCATTGCAAGCATCCATAAAAAAAGAAGACAACATCATCTGGATGCACTGTGCGTCGTTAGGCGAATTTGAACAAGGCAGGCCGGTGCTGGAAAAACTGAACCTCATTAAAAATCCTGGTCAAAAAATTCTGTTGACCTTCTTTTCGCCTTCGGGTTACGAGGTACAAAAAAATTACGATGGCGCCGACTATGTTTTTTACCTGCCAATGGACTCAAAAGAGCATTCCCGGCGTTTTTTTGACGTGGTTCAGCCTACGCTGATATTGTTTGTGAAATATGAATTTTGGTACTACTATTTTAAAGAGGCACAAACCCGTAAAATTCCTTTGCTACTGGTTTCAGCAATTTTCAGAAAAGATCAGCCTTTCTTTAAATGGTATGGAGGCACCTATAAAAAGATGCTGCGGAGCATCACTCATTTCTTTGTTCAAAATAAAGCCTCCGTTCAATTATTAAGTCAGCTTGGATATAATAATGAGGTAACTATTAGTGGCGACACACGATTTGACAGGGTACTGAAAATAGCCAGTCAATTTAAGGAAATTGATCTCGTAAAAACCTTTTGTAGCAACTCAAAAGTGGTGGTTGCGGGCAGTACCTGGACTGAAGATGATAAAGAACTGGATCATTTTGCCAATACCAATCCCGCCATAAAATTTATAATTGCTCCACATAATATTGGCAAGGACCGGATAGATGAATGCCTCCATCTGTATAAAAATGCGCTTACTTATTCTGCATTATCAAATGGTGGAAATGCGGAGGGAAAGAATACCTTAATCATTGATAATATCGGCATGTTAAGTACGCTTTATGGCTATGCAGATGTATGTTATGTAGGCGGTGGTTTTGGTGCAGATGGCGTACACAATGTATTGGAACCAGCGGTATATGGCAAGCCAGTTGTTTTTGGTCCTGAGTATGAAAAATTTGATGAGGCTGAAGGATTGTTAGATGCCGGTGGGGCACTAAGCGTAGACAATGCTCTTGAGCTGGATGGAACGCTTGGAAAACTTCTGAGGGATGATGAAAAACGCAAACATGCGGGTGAGCAAGCCAGGATTTTTGTAAATCAGCAAGCCGGAGCTACCGACAAGGTGATAACGTACATTCAGGAGAAGCGCCTCTTAACTAATTGATCAAATATTTTTACTGTATCACTGTTTACATCCCATCCAATCTTTAGCTTCAGTTCCCTTTGTATCCAATACTGTGCTTCGGCATAAATGTTATAGCTGTTAATGGTTTTTATAGAGCGTTCGTACATGGTTTCATCTCCCCTGAAAAGCTCGTTAATAAAACGGTGACGTTCGTTGATACTAATAGCTTTCTTTAAATCCCTTACAGGTGTGTCTTGCAGCACAGCAGCCATTTCAACTTTTTCTACTTTCAAAGTTTCATTCAACGAGGATTCATTTTCGTTCATTACATCATTTAACTCATACACAACTTTGTCCTGGTGCGCCAAAGTGGGCACTTCCAAAACCGAATCAAGCGGCCAGGGACTTGTCTCATGCATTTGAAATGTATTATACCAGGGCTTTGCTTCAACCATGGTAGGCAAAGGTAAAGGTTCGGGTCGGGGGCCGGGGTGCGGTGCCGGCTCGGGCATAGTCTCTTCACTTTCTGTATCAGGCTCTGGTTGCGGCATCGGGTCTGGTTTAGGAACCGGTTTATATGCATCCAACTTTTCTTCTATTGCAACAGATGTTTCAAATTTGGCAGCATTGGGTACAATTACAGAAACTAACGAAACGGGGTAACCATTACTTTGCCTGCCCTCCTGCATTAGTTGAGATTGAAGTAATTGTACCGTAACCAACATGTTTTGTATACTTGACTTTTGGGTCAATTGCTCCTGCAATTTGTTTATTAAAACAGCCACTCTTTCCATTGTATAGGTTACTTTTGAAGGGGGTTAGGAAAATTCGTCCTTAAAATTACTAACTTCTTAGTAGACAAATACAAGTGTTAAAGAATGTTTATAGAACCCAATATCTCCGGAGAAAGAAGGGGATGGATTGAAGTAATTTGCGGAAGCATGTTTAGCGGGAAAACAGAAGAACTCATCCGCCGGTTAAAAAGAGCCAAAATTGCCCACCTTAAAGTCGAAATTTTTAAACCTGCTATCGATACCCGGTACGACGATAACAATGTAGTAAGCCACGATTCAAATCTTATCCACTCTACACCTATCGACAATAGCCAGACTATTTTATTAATGGCAAACGATGTTGATATTGTTGGTATTGATGAAGCCCAATTTTTTGATGACGAAATAATGAATGTTTGCCAAGCCCTTGCGCTTCGCGGAATAAGAGTTATTGTAGCCGGGCTTGATATGGATTATTTAGGCAAACCATTTGGGCAGATGCCAAAATTGCTGGCCATTGCCGATTTCATAACCAAACTTCATGCTATTTGCGTGGTATGTGGCAACATTGCCAATAACTCTTATCGAAAAAATCCACA
>JANPPB010000270.1:0-3380 GCA_031428295.1 Segetibacter sp.
ATCTTTTTAAAAGTTTCATCATCACTGCCCATTGATTGGTATCCTGAAATTATAAACTTACCGTTTGTAAGTGTGCCTGTTTTGTCGAACACCATTTGTGTGATTGAACTAAATAATTCCATGCTTTTGGTATCAGTATAGAGGATACCATTTTTTGCAGCACGGCCAAGACCAACAGCAATGGCAGCAGGCGTAGCCAGGCCCATAGCGCAAGGGCAACTAATTACCAAAACAGCAATGGACCTCATGAGGCTTGACTGGAATGTTTGATCGAAGCCCCATATATTAATCACCAGCGTAAGGATTGAAATAGCAATAACAGCCGGTACAAATATGGCACTGATTTTATCGGCTAATTTCTGAACCGGTGGCTTGTGATTTTGGGCATGCTTCATCATAGTAATAATGCTATTCATTACCGTATCTTTTCCTACGGCAGTAACATAGCATTTAACTGATCCATTGGCAACCACACTCCCTCCAATTAGCAGGTCGTTTTGTTTTTTATAAACCGGCAGACTTTCACCACTTATAATTGCCTCGTTTACCTCCACTTCGCCCGATAAAATTTTGCAGTCCATGGGTACCTGCTCGCCTGTTTTTATCAGTAGCAAATCACCCACTTTTAAATGCATATTCTCAACCGGAAAAATATGCTCGTTATGTTCGTCGTCATAGGTAAGCATGTTGGCCATTACCTTTTCGTGACGCACCAATTCATTAATGGATTTTTGAGTTTTCTCTATTGATTTTTCCTCCAGCCAATTACCAAAAAATACAATGTTTATTATAGAAGCTGCGGTCTCGTAAAAGAGCAGGTTGCTGTCGCCGGTAATAGTTCCAATAAAGCTGTAAATAAATGCGGCGATTGAACCCAGGGCAATTAATACATTCATATTTGGAACTCCCTGTCCCAGGCTTTTAATGGCACTCTTGCCAAAAAAATCCATCCCTACAATCATTACCGGAATACTTACGGCCAGTTGTAACCAGGCATTGTGCAAAAAGTGAAATCCTACTGTCATACCCAAATGGCCTGCCATTAACAATAATGTAAACGGAAGGCAAAACATTGCCCTTTGCAAATTATTTTTAAACCATTTCTTTTTTTGTGGTGTGGCAGCTACGCCCTCTTCAATAACCGTATAGCCCAGGCCTTCAACGCTTTTGCGTGCCGTATTTATAGTATCATCTTTTTGCTTCGCTTCAAAAACCACTTCGCCTGTAATTGCATTTACTTCTACTTTTTCCATACCCTGTCGTGTAAGCACTTTGTTTACGCTCAGGGCACAATTGGTACAAGTCATTCCTTCAATCTTCCATTGTATCTTCTCCATAATTATAATCCGTTTCAAAATTGAATTTCGTAGTCATCCTTAACCTGGCAACGATTTTTTATTTGACAGCCAACCGTTTCAATTTGTTCTGCAAATTTATCAATACTGCTTTAGGCACATTTACCATTGAAGAAATATTATATCCACCTTGTTGCATAAATGAGATATAAGGCATAAAACGTAGTGTTTTTAAGCATGTTAAATAAGATGGTACCTGATTGTTACAACCTGGTTACATAGAACTGATTTTTTGAAGGGTAGTTGTTCATAACCGCTAACCAGTAAATTTGCAGCATGCAATTCAACTTCTCTTTGGATACTATTTACGCTACTGCTCAACAGGTTTGGATCGTTGGAAAGTCTCATAAAGTATGGGCTTTTCATGGCGAAATGGGCAGCGGTAAAACTACTTTCATTCACAGCCTTTGCCAGGTGTTGCAAGTTAGTTCCACAATAAGCAGCCCTACTTATTCCATCATCAACGAATATTACAGTCCCATAGCCGAAACTATTTTTCATATGGATTGGTACAGATTAAGTGGTGAGGAAGAAGCATTACAGGCTGGTGTTGAAGATGCCTTGTACAGTAACCAACTTTGTTTGGTTGAATGGCCCGACCGTGCCGCCAGGTTACTTCCACCTGATACCTTCCACATTTTTTTAGAAATGGTGAATGAAAAAAACCGGATCATGCGCCTGCAAGTGCCATAGTGTTCAGCCATTTCTAAGCTGGCTGTTGCCACTCAATCTGCCAAAATCATCTTAGCTTTAAGTTTTTAATAAGAGTAGCACGTGTGTTACATACTTTCATTTCTATCATCAAAACCCTGGATACATGGCAGTTTCAAAACCCATTGTTAATACATCTTTTACTTACGAAACGTTAGAGGAAACGTTAGACATTAAACCCCAGGGAGCAAAATTACACATAGGCATACCAAAAGAAACTGCTTTTCAGGAAAATCGCATAGCATTAACTCCTGAGAGTGTAGGTGTTTTAATTAGCAATGGTCATGAGGTTATTATGCAGCACCGTGCCGGTGAAGGCAGCAAATATTCTGATAACGATTACAGCGAAGCAGGAGCCAAGCTGGTGTACGAAAAAGAAGAGGTGTTTAAAGCTCCAATACTGGTTAAGAGTGCCCCGATTGTTGACGAAGACATCCCCTTACTGCAGCACAATCAAACCATTATTTCGCCTATTCATATCTCGGCAATGCGCAGCGAATTGCTGGAAAAGATGATGGAAAAAAGGATTACCGGCCTCAGCTTTGAAAACCTGAAAGATGACAGTGGTACTTTTCCTATAGTACGTAGCATGAGTGAAATTGCCGGGGGGGCCATCATGTTAATAGCAGGCCAGTACCTGGGCAGCGCCAACAATGGTAAAGGTGTATTGCTGGGTGGCATTAGTGGTATTCCACCAACAAAAGTTATTATTATAGGCGCTGGGGTAGTAGGCGAATTTGCAACACGTACAGCGCTTGCTTTGGGAGCCTCAGTTAAAGTGTTCGATAATAATGTGTACCGTTTAAAACGCCTGCAAAACAACCTGGGCGTTCGTGTGTGGACCAGTGTGCTGGAACCTAAAATATTAGCCAAGCAACTTAAAACCTGCGAGGTGGCAGTTGGTGCCATGAGCAGTGAGTTGGGTCGCACCCCCATGTTAGTAACCGAAGGAATGGTAGCGGCCATGCGGCCGGGAAGTGTAATTATTGATGTAAGCATTGACCGTGGTGGCTGCTTTGAAACCAGCCGGATTACCAGCCATCAAAAGCCTACCTATACCCTACACGATGTGATACATTATTGCGTGCCCAACATAGCCAGTGGTTTTGCACGTACTGCAAGCCAGGCCATCAGCAATGTACTTATGCCGCTGTTGCTCAACATTAGCGAAGCAGGCGGCTTTGATGAAATGGTTTGGCATAATTTCAACCTGCGTCATGGTATTTACTTATACAAGGGTCACCTCACCAATTTTTACCTGAGCCAACGTTTCGATCTTAAATTTACAGACCTCAATTTATTAATTGCCAGCAG
>JANPPB010000271.1:0-4348 GCA_031428295.1 Segetibacter sp.
AGGCAACTTTAAGTAAACTAAGCTTACTCCGTCCAAATTGTCTTTCAGCATAATCCTGTGTAACATGCAACGACTTTTTGCCTGAGGTTGGTAATTCAAACATTGCTTCGGTCAAAATGCTTTCGCAAATACTTCTCAAGCCACGTGCACCCAACTTATATTCCATAGCCTTAACCACCATAAAGTCGTACACCGCGGAGTCGATGGTTAATACAATTCCTTCAAGTTCAAACAAGCGGGTGTATTGCTTGATAATACTGTTTTTTGGTTCAGTTAGGATAGCTCTTAACGTTTCGGCATCCAAAGGATTTAAATAAGTAACCACAGGCAAACGCCCTAACAATTCCGGAATTAATCCAAAGCTTTTTAGATCCTGTGCATTTATAAATTGCAACAGGTTTTTCTTCTGATACTCCTGGGCTTGTTTGTTTACATTAAAACCAATTGCATTGGTGTTTACCCTGCGGGCTATCACTTTATCAATACCATCAAAGGCCCCACCACAGATAAATAAAATATTCTGCGTGTTTACTTTAATCATTTTTTGCTCAGGATGTTTGCGACCGCCCTGGGGTGGAACCAAAACTTCTGTACCCTCAAGCATTTTTAATAAGCCTTGTTGTACGCCTTCGCCACTTACATCGCGGGTTATGGAAGGATTATCTCCCTTACGGGCAATCTTATCTATCTCATCTATATAAACAATACCTCGTTCAGCGGCATTTACATCATAATTGCACGACTGTAAAAGACGGGTAAGCATGCTTTCTACATCTTCGCCTACATAACCTGCTTCTGTAAAAACAGTCGCATCAACAATTGCAAAGGGAACGTTTAATAACCGGGCAATGGTTTTAGCCAGCAAGGTTTTACCTGTACCGGTTTCTCCTACCATAATTATGTTGCTCTTCTCTATCTCAACATCTCCTTCAACATGTTTGTATTGTAAACGCTTGTAGTGATTGTATACGGCTACTGCCAACACTTTTTTACCATCGTCTTGCCCAATGATGTATTCATCCAAAAACTTTTTAATTTCTGTTGGCTTGCGTACGGTTAGTTTAAATGAGGCAGGTTGAGAATCGGGTTTCAATTGAAGCTCCTGTGCAATGATCTCCTGTGCGTGTTCTACGCAGTTTTCACATATATGACCATCCTGGCCGGCAATAAGTATTTTAACTTCATCGCGGCTTCTTCCACAAAAAGAACAATGTAAATGACTTTGTTTAGGCATAATTTATTGACATTGACACAGGTAAACTTTTGTAACTGTGCGTAAAAAAGGGTTGTCGTTTATTTATTGGTTTTCTAAATGTTTGAATTATAAACCATTTATAAACCAATGAATATCTACAAAAATAAAAAAACCGCTTCTAAATGCCTTTTATTTGTTTTAAGAACATTAGAAACGGTTACAACATTAACAGTACAGTTATAATTTATCCAGTATGATGTCTACAATACCGTAAGCAACAGCTTCGTTGGCATCCATCCAATAATCGCGGTCAAAATCTTTCATGATCTGCTCAAAAGATTTTCCGCAATTTTCTGCCAGTATTCTTGCACCTAATTCTTTTGTTTTTTGAGTTTGTATCGCCTGTATTTCAAGGTCGGCACTTGTACCCTGGTAATAACCGCCAAGGCTGGGCTGGTGTATCATTACTTCGCCATGAGGAAAAATGTAACGGTTGCCTTTTGTACCAACGCTTAAAAGTATGGAACCCATACTTGCAGCAAGGCCCATACAAATAGTGCTTACCGGCGAACTGATCATTTTAATGGTATCGTAAATGACCATTCCACTGGTAACCATTCCACCCGGGCTGTTAATGTAAAACTTAATCTCAGAACCTGGCTTATCAGCTTCGAGTAATAAAAGTTTGCTCACAACATCCTTTGCACTTTTATCATCCACAACACCCCACAGGTAAACAGCTCTTTTTTCAAAAAACTGTTTTTCCATTTTTTTAGCTATTAAACCCGATGGTTCTTTTTCCTGTTTTTCTTTTTTGTCGTCGTCTTCTTCGTCCTCCATCCTGAAAGGATTAATATATTTTGACATCATCATGATTATTATTTTGATCTGGTTTACAGTAATGAATCTTAATTCAATTTTTTAGGATTGGTCAGCAAAACTTCGTCTACCAAACCGTATTCTTTTGCTTCCTGAGCACTCATCCAAAAGTCGCGGTCGCTGTCAACTGCTACCTGCTCTGCAGTTTTGCCTGAATGGTGTCCTATAATTTCGTAGAGTTCTCTTTTCAGCTTTTTAATTTCAGCAACAGTAATGGCAATATCACTTGCCTGTCCACCTATTGAACCACTGGGCTGGTGCATCATAATACGGCTGTGTTTAAGTGCAGTTCGTTTTCCTTTTACCCCGGCACACATTAACACTGCACCCATACTTGCAGCCATTCCTGTGCATATAGTAGAAACGTCGGGACCAATAAATTGCATAGTATCGTAAATACCCAATCCGGCATATACGCTACCACCAGGGCTGTTGATATACATCTGGATGTCGCGGGTTCTATCAGTACTTTCTAAAAACAATAATTGAGCAGTAACAATGTTAGCTACGTAGTCATTAATTCCCTCACCCATAAAAATAATCCGGTCCATCATTAAACGGCTAAAAACGTCCATGCTGGCAACATTTAAGGGGCGTTCTTCAATAATATATGGAGTAAGATTGGTAACCTGGTGATGAGTGAAATTGTGCAGGGTTGCACTGCTGATGCCACGATCTTTTACGGCGTATTTTTCGAACTCTTTTCCAAAATTCATTATAAATATTTTATGAAAGTGAAGTTAAGGGTTGTTCCTTAATTGAATTAGCTATGTATTCAAATACTATGCGAAACTTGAAATGCGACAAAATAGCATAACACAAAGCCCACGCAAATGTTTTTAGTACTGCAATGAAGCTGGTTATAAATACAAAAAAGCCAGGAGATTTCCCGGCTTTGTTTATGAGGTAGATGTTGTAATTAATGCGAATGATTTTGCTGCTTTGCAGTTAACTCTTCAGGAGTAACCAGTTGCTCAGTTATACTTACTTTATCTTCTATTGCAGAAAATAATTTGGTTGTCTGAATTTGATAGTAGGTGTTTTCGATAAACTTTTTATCCTTGAGCATATTATCAGCATAACTGTCTAACCATGGAGCGTCGTCCAGGCTTTGAATGCCCATGTAACCCATAATTTGTTTGCGGGCAAAGTCTTTAATTTCAGCGTTCTCCACTTTAATTTCATACTCGTCCATAAGTTGAGAGCTAATTAAAGTCCACGTAAGCGAGTTTTTAAAATTAGGGTATTCAGCCTCTGCCTCTTCGGCAGTTTTCTTTTGCTCGTTACCTACCTGTATCCAACGCTTTAAAAAACTTTCAGGAAACTCAAGTTGCGTACGATCTACCAATTGGTGGTAAATTTGATCGTGCAGTTGGTTGCGGGTTGGCGTTACCCACTGTTGTTGTAAACTTTGCTTAACTGCATCTCTAAATTCGGCTTCGGTAGCCACATTACTGCCGGGTAAAGCTGCGTCAAAAAAGTTATTATCCATCTCTGGTTTGGTAACAAGGCCAACCTTTGTAATAGTTAGTTTAAAACTTTTGCTTCCTGCTGTTTCATCATCTTTAGATAGGCCAAGGTCACTCAATATCCACTCTCTTTCTTTTTCTTCAAACGCATCGTTTAAAATAATGTTGATGGTATCATCTTTCTTTTTGCCGATTAACTGAAGACGTACACTTTCAGAAAAGTATTTTACCAATAAAGAATTTCCTTTATGAATACCATTTTCAACAACGGTTCCTTCATGGTCAATTTCAGTAAATTCTATATTCAACACATTTTCGTCTGATTCTACCGATTCAGGCTCTGTCATATTTCCGTGACGAACGCTTAATCGCTCCACTTCTTCATTAACCATCTCATCTGTAATGTCTACACTAAATTTTGTTACGTGTATAGCAGATAGATCAATGTTGATGGCTGGCTTCAAACCAATTTCAAAAGCAAATGAATAATCGGCGGGATTGTTCATGTCCAATTGGCGACTGTCCAATTCCATTGGAATAGGCTGGGCAAAAATGTTGAGTTGCTCAGTCTGCATGTAGGTATTTAACTCCTTTTCTACTGTGCGTAAAACCTCATCGGTAAACACATGATAACCATGCATTTTTTTAACCATGCTGGCTGGCACCATACCCTTTCTAAAACCTGGAATGGTGGCAGTTTTTGCATACTTTTTTATGGCTTGTTCAAAAGAAGGCAGGTAGTCATCCTTTGTCAATTGCACCGTTAATTTATCGTTCAACAAACCAATGTTTTCTCTTAAAACAG
>JANPPB010000272.1:0-2042 GCA_031428295.1 Segetibacter sp.
TCTTCTCTTCATTATTGCAAGCATATTCACCACAGGTTGTACTGTACGAAAAGGTGGAAACAATGCTTTCTCCTTCATTCAGATGTCTGATCCACAATTTGGCATGTTCAGAAAGGATACTTCGTTTGAGTATGAAACTGCACATTTTGAAAAAGCTATCAGCGAGGCAAATCGTTTGAAACCAGCCTTTGTAGTAGTAACAGGCGATTTGATCAACCGCCCCTTTGATGCTGCACAAATGGCCGAATACAAACGTATCATTAAACAACTCGATCCTGCAATACCCTTGTACAGCGTACCCGGCAATCACGATGTAGGCAACACACCCGTACCTAACGACATCACCAAATACAGGAGTTCCTTCGGCAACGAATATTACACTTTCAATTATGGCAACATGCTGGGTATAGTGCTAAATTCAGTCTACCTGCACAGCCCGCAAAACGTACCTAACGAGGCTAAGCAACAGGAGGATTGGCTGATCAAGACCCTACAGAATGTAAATCATAAAAAGTATCAGAATGTTTTTGTTTTTCTCCACCATCCAATTTTTATAAAAGAAGCAAACGAAGTGGATGAGTACTTTAATATTCCCCTGGTACGTCGTAAAAAATACCTGGATCTTTTTGCTGCCCATGGCGTGAAATATATTTTTGCCGGGCACTACCACCGGAATGCCTTTGGTAAAACTGCCAAAATGGATATGGTTACTACCGGGCCGGTTGGACTGGCGCTGGGTAAAGATCCTTCAGGTTTTAGAATCATAACAGTTTCGGGCACCAGCGTGAGCCACCGGTATTATGCCCTGGACAGTATGCCCGGCACTATCAGGTAGGCATCACAGATAAATGCCAACACTTCTTCATTCTTTTATAGCCGTATCACTTAAACCGGCCTGTTTATTTGCGACACTTCAGGATGCAAAATTTTGATCTGCATCATGGTGGCAATTGAATAGGCCCGTTGTTTTGCCAGCTCTGCTTTTTCACCCTCAAACAAATCGTCAACAGTCTGCAGAAATAATTGTATCCAACGATCGAAGGCGGCTTTATCCAACTGTTTAAAATGATGCAGGGTTGCATGTACCTGCATTGGATTGCCTTCGTATCCACCGGTAAAAAATAGTAGGTTATTCCAAAAACGATCCAGCGTTTCCAGGTGCTTGTCCCAGTGATGCTCGAAAGCATAAGCAAAATAATGTCCCAGCTTTTCATCCTTTAAAACCTTGTTGTAAAAGCTACGTACCAACAATTGGACATCCGTAAAATTTTCAATCTCCTTCTTCATATCACTACCTTCTTAAGTATTACAAGTCTTTACTATTAAATTTTTTTAGCGCTATTGCTATGGGCGATGCCATCCAGGCAAACATAACCACGCAAATAAAAACAGTCCCGGCTGTGCCATCAAAAAACTCTTTAAAAATTGCCCCGGTATAGCCCATCATAGCAGCAACATCCATCTGAAGGAGCACTAAAATGCGGCTGAGATCAATAGGATTTAAAGCAGTTAACGCAATAGACACATTCTCCAGCGGGTAATCAGCAAACTGAAAAAGCAAAAACAACACCAGCCCATCAAAGATGATGGCAAAGTAAAACCACATTAAAATGGCCATTCCAATGCCCTTTGCTTTATCACGGGTAATTACACTTGCCAGTACCGCAAGGGCCACAAACACCACGGTTAGCAAAGCCGCAACTACAACCAGTATTAGCCCTACTCCTGAATGATCGTATAATAAAACCGGTAACCCTATGCCAACTAAAACTGCAATCACCAATGAGGTAGCAAGACCAGAAAATATACTACCCAACAATGTGGTTCGTTTTATAGGTTGCGAAACCAACAGCTCAATAAACTCTGCTGAGTTATACACATAGATGGTAGAAAAAATAATACTGAGCAAGGGCACCACAATTAATACAATATTTAAAAGGCTTAGTAACCCTTTGCTGCTGCTATCTTCCAGGTTAAATACACTTAACGAAATAACCAGCAGCAGCAATGTATAACCCAGCACAATTCTATTGCGCATAATG
>JANPPB010000273.1:0-3917 GCA_031428295.1 Segetibacter sp.
GAACCCTGCAACGGATACATACATTACCAACAACTACCAGATTAGTGATGTTAAGGAAGGCAAACAAGCTAATAAGAAAATTCTTTGCGAAAGATTTAATTTGAATGAAGAACTTCCATTGTTTGTATTTATAGGAAGATTAGTGGGAGAGAAGGCGGCGGACATTTTGCCCGATAGCATTATGGCATCTATATATGGTTTACCGGGTAAGGTAACATTCTTAATACTGGGGAGTGGTGAGCCACATGTTGAGTGGCAACTTAGTAATATGATCAATCATTACCCCGGTTACTACAATGCCATGATAGGTTACAATGAGCAATTGAGTCACCAGATGTATGCAGGAGCAGATTTTTTGTTAATGCCAAGCAGGGTTGAGCCTTGTGGCTTAAACCAGATGTACGCTATGCGTTATGGAACAGTACCTGTAGTACGCAGCACTGGTGGTTTGAAAGATACAGTGATAGATATGGGTGATCCCGGTGGATATGGTATCCGTTTTAACCATGCTTCTGTAGGAGATATAACTTATTCAATTGAAAGAGGCGTGAATGTTTACAACGACGGAAGGCATTTTAACTGGATGCGTAAACGAATGATGTTGGCTGACAACAGTTGGGATAAGAGCGCACAACAATACCTCGATTTATATTCAAGTCTTAAATAAAAATCCCTCTAAATTCACATATAATGAAAAGAGCAGTTTCCAAATCCGTAGTGGCAGTAATATTGGGCGGAGGAGCCGGTTCCCGGTTACATCCTCTTACCAGTAGCCGCAGTAAACCTGCAGTACCTATAGCCGGAAAGTACCGGTTGGTTGACATACCCATCAGCAACTGCATCAACAGCAATATCAGCCGCATTTTTGTGCTTACCCAGTACAACTCTACCTCTTTAAACAAGCACATAAAAAACACGTATCACTTCAGTGCATTTGGTACCGGCTTTGTTGATATACTGGCAGCAGAGCAAACACCTGATAACAGTAACTGGTTTCAGGGTACAGCCGATGCAGTTCGTCAATCTTTAAAACACATTTATAATTTTGAAAGTGAGTATATATTGATTTTAAGTGGTGACCAATTATACCAGATGGATTTTGAAGAGATGGTTAAAAAGCACATTGATGGTGGTTTTGATATTACACTTGCTACCATACCGGTTGCTGAAAAAGAAGCTTCTGATTTTGGAATTTTAAAGGCTGATGAAAGCAATTTTATTACCTCGTTTATTGAGAAGCCTAAAAAAGAATTACTGGTTGACTGGTCCAGCGATACGGGTGAAACCATGAAGAAAAAGGGTAAAATTTACCTTGCTTCAATGGGTATTTATATTTTTAACAGGGATGTGTTATCAAAATTGTTGTTAGAAACTCACCCCGATGCTACCGACTTTGGTAAGGAAATAATTCCCAATGCCATTGAGAACCAAAAGGTGGGCAGTTTCCAGTACGAAGGATATTGGGAAGACATAGGGCAGATCGCTTCTTTCTTTGAAGCCAATTTGTCGCTGACTGATGAAATTCCTCCATTCAATTTATTCGACAACGACAACTCAGTATATACAAGGCCCCGCATGTTGCCCCCGGCTAAAATTAGCGGTACTACACTCGAAAAAACAATTATTGCCGAAGGTTCAATAATACATGCAAGCAGGATTGAGCACAGTGTAATAGGCATCCGATCCAGGATAGGTTATGGCACAACTGTAGTTAATTCTTACCTGATGGGTAATGATTATTACGAAACGCTTGACCTGATTAACCAAAACGCCTCTAAGGGTATTCCTAAAATTGGAGTTGGCGAACGTTGTTATATAAAAAATGCCATCATCGACAAAAATTGCCGAATTGGTAATGATGTTAAAATCATTGGTGGCAATGACATTGCAGATGCCGAACATGAGTTATACACCATAAAGGAACATATTGTAGTTGTAAAGAAAAATGCCGTGTTGCCTGATGGTTTTGTGATTCAATAAAATTTTTACAATCAAAGCTTTAAAAATAATTAAGCTTTTCTTTCTGAGAATTTTAATGATTGCCCATCAATTTTAAACTGCATGAAATGCTTTCAACATAAACATCCATAACCGGATGTTTTTTATCGTTATTAATATTTCATGTAATTTTTACACATTTAATGATTGCAATGCAAAACGAACAGGTAGACACACTACCACAACCCCGAACCAGTAGCAAGCCCCGGCTAACAATAGGGCAGATCTTTAATATGAGCTTTGGGTTCCTCGGAATCCAATTTGGCTTTGCACTGCAAAACTCCAATGTCAGCCGTATTTTTCAAACCCTTGGTGCAAAGATTGATGACATACCTATTTTATGGATAGCTGCTCCATTAACTGGTTTACTGGTACAACCCATAATTGGGTATATGAGCGACCGTACCTGGCACCCTAAATGGGGTAGAAGAAGACCCTTCTTTTTTGTTGGAGCTGTGTTGTCATCCATTGCCTTATTTCTGATGCCAAATTCCGTTGCCTTGTGGATGGCTGCCATTTTATTATGGGTATTGGATGCCTCCATAAATATTTCAATGGAACCTTTCAGGGCTTTTGTTGGCGATAAATTAAATCCATCGCAACAAACCACCGGATTTGCCATGCAAACCTTTTTTATTGGCGTAGGTGCAGTGGTAGCCTCCCTGCTTCCTTATTTTTTTACCAATGTTTTAGGCATCAGCAATACTGCCGCGGAAGGTGTAATTCCGGATTCGGTTAAGTACTCATTTTATATTGGTGCACTTGTTTTCTTTGCCTCGGTTTTATGGACGGTTGTAAGCAGTACCGAATTACCACCGGAGGATATGCAGGCTTTTGAAGAAGAAAAGCGGTTGAATAAGGGGCTTGTATTTGCCGCTAAAGAAATAGCCCACGGCATTCGTACCATGCCTAAGACAATGCTGCAGTTGGCTATCGTACAATTCTTTACCTGGGTTGCTTTTTTCTCCATGTGGATCTACACCTCAGCCGCTGTGGCGCAAAATACATTTGGTACAACCGATACTACTACAAAAGCCTTTCAGGATGCAGGTGATTGGGTTGGGGTTATGTTTATGATCTACAATGCTGTTTCTGCCATCACTGCATTTTTATTACCCATAGTAGCAATGAAAACCAGCCGCAGATTTACACACATGCTTTGCCTTATTGTTGGTGGCATTGGGTTGATATCATTGCTTTTTATAAAAAATCAAAACCTGTTGTTATTACCTATGGTTGGTGTGGGCCTTGCCTGGGCATCAACCTTAACCATGCCTTACTCAATTTTAGCTGGTTCGTTACCTGCCAATAAAATGGGTTTCTACATGGGTGTTTTTAATTTCTTTATTGTTATACCTCAATTGATTGCTTCTGCTGCACTGGGGTTTGTAGTAAGCCATTTGTTTAATCACCAAAGTGTATATGCCCTTGTAGTAGGTGGCGTGTCTATGGTTATAGCCGGTTTTTTATGTTTCATTATTAACGATAAACATGAGTTACAACAATAAAGCAAAAGGCCTCCTGGTAATTATTTTATTCTTGCTGCAGATACCAGGCATGGCTCAAAAGGCAACCTTATATCCCGGCAACTGGTGGGTAGGAATGAAAAATCCGGCTTTGCAATTAATGGTGCATGGTAATAATATTGCAGCCTCCGCCAAAACCATCCGTATCAATTATCCAGGCGTAATTCTTAATAAAGTTCATACGGTTGATAATCCAAATTATCTCTTTATCGATCTTACCATCACCTTAAAAGCCAAAGCCGGTAAACTATCAATACCCATTATAGAAGATGGCAAGAACATAACACTGACGCTTGAGTTAAAAGATAGAAGACCGGGAAAAGGCACATCATTTGCGCAGGGTGTTACATCATCAGATTTCATTTATTTTTTAATGCCCGACAGGTTTAGCAA
>JANPPB010000274.1:0-11072 GCA_031428295.1 Segetibacter sp.
TGTTAAGAATATAAATAACAATGCCAGAGGGAGGGGGAGCAATGAGCAATGAGCAATGAGCAATAAGCAATGTGCAATGGGCAAAGAGCAATGAGCAATGAGCAATGTGCAATAAGCAAAGAGCAATGAGCAATGAGCAATGAGCAAAGAGCAAAGAGCAAAGGGCAATAAGCAATAAGCAATTAGCCCGAAGTTAGGAACCACTAATGAGTTGCGACATGCATGTAGTCTGTAAGATTATTAAATTTGAGAGAGGTCTCCAGATACTACAAATTATTCATCATCGGCAGATTTCATCATTATTCATTATTCATTATTCACAACTCACCATTCACAACTCACCATTCACCCTTCACTACAAAATCGCTTTTATGTTTCCATCCTGCTTGCGAATGAAATACAGCTTTTTATTCTCCAGGTA
This sequence comes from Segetibacter sp., assembly GCA_031428295.1. GTDB lineage: Bacteria > Bacteroidota > Bacteroidia > Chitinophagales > Chitinophagaceae > Segetibacter. The sequence continues at coordinate 422 of JANPPB010000274.1, forward strand.
ATCTGGAACACTGTTGCTTTCCCTCAGCTTAATCGGTTTAATGTCAAAATCGTTAAAGATTTTATACTGGTTGCTGGAGAGGTTGCTGATGAAATTGTTCCGGTATTTCATGAGCAGTTTGCCAAAATGAAACGTGGTTTCATATCCACGAAACACCATATCGCTGGGGCGACTGTAAAACTTTGTTTTATATCTTTTGACAAAAGATGCTGCAGTATTATCTGTCCTCATGTAATTAAAAGGAGTGGAGTATACGATGTCAACATTGCGGCACGATTTAGAATTCAATTCTTTGATGCCATCCCAGGTAGGCATGCCAACAGCCGTAGTTCTATACTGCTCAAAGCCGCTGATGGTTTTTACAATCTTTAATCCGAAGCTCTCAATAGGCGAGGCTACCAAGATTACATTGTTGCTATTACTATCCAATTGGTTCATGACATCCATGGGTGTAAAGGTTTCAGAAAGCTCAACCCACTTTATCTTCAAGGGAGCTGTTTTAGTATTCTTGTTAAGCTCGTTAAAAGTGTTTTTAATGTAATCACCTGTGCTTCCGGGTTTTCGAAATGCTATTATATTGGTTCCGGTATAATTGGTGTTGAGGTATTTGTATATGGCCAGTAAATGTGTCTGGAAAGAGGTATTGAGTAATACAAAAAAAGGATTGGCATTAATGCCCCCAACATTAGGATATGTGGCAGAAATCAAAGGAATATTTCTCTTTAAAGCCTGCTCACCAAATTTTTTTACTTCCTCACTGGATGTAAAAGATCCGATCATCAGCGATACATCACTTAACTCCGTGCCGTTGAGCATTGTGTTCAGGTAACTTTCAGATTGTTTGGTATCGTAAATGCTTACCTGCAATTTTATTCCTTCGTTGGCCAAACTATCAATCGCCATCATTACACCATTGTAAAATTCAAGGCCGGGTAACATGTTTTTGGGAATACTTTCTTTGGCTGAGGTATAGCTCATTCCTTCAAAAGCATCATCAAGAAATAATGGGGCAAACACTGCAATCTTAAGCGGCTTTAGCGTGTCTTGCTGCCCGTAAGCGGTGTTAATTTTTAGAATTGAGAAAAGTAAGCAACCAACTGTTATGTAAATTTTTTTCATTGTAGTCTTGAACGTTTGTGTCCACTAAACAAAATTGATGCCTATTCCCATTCTATAGTAGCCGGTGGTTTGCTGCTTATGTCGTACACCACCCTGTTAATGCCCTTAACGTTATTAATAATTTCGTTCGAAACAAAGGCCAGGAATTCGTAGGGCAAATGTGCCCAATCGGCTGTCATTCCATCAACCGAAGTAACGGCCCTTAATGCAATGGTGTGTTCATAAGTTCTTTCATCACCCATTACCCCTACGCTTTTTACAGGTAACAATATGGCACCGGCCTGCCAAATGCTTCCGTACAAATTTTGATCTTTTAAGGCTTTTATATAAATATCATCCGCCTCCTGTAGTAGTGCAACCTTTTCGCTGGTAATATCTCCTAAAATTCGTATTGCAAGGCCCGGCCCCGGAAAAGGGTGCCTGAACAATTGCTCGTGAGGAATGCCTAACTCAACGCCTACTTTTCTAACTTCATCCTTAAAAAGAAACCGCAACGGCTCAATTAAACCCAGGTGCATTTTTTCGGGTAAGCCACCCACGTTGTGGTGCGATTTTATGGTGGCCGATGGGCCATGAACACTCAGGCTTTCTATAACATCAGGATAGATGGTACCCTGCCCTAAAAATTTAATATCATCCAGTAGCAAGGCCTCCTCCTGAAACACATCAATAAATAATTTTCCAATTGTCTTGCGTTTATCTTCCGGGTCCGATTTCCCTGCTAAATCATCATAAAACAGGTTTCTTTTATCAACGCCTTTTACATTCAAACCTATGGTATGGTACGTATCCAATACTTGTTGAAATTCGTTTTTGCGCAGTAGCCCGTTGTCAACAAAAATTCCGTGCAGGCGGTCTCCAATGGCATGTGCAATTAAGGTTGCAGCTACCGTACTATCCACACCTCCGCTCAAAGCCATAATTACATTTCCATCGCCTACGGCCAGTTTTATTTGCTCAATAGTTTCGTGTACAAAGTGGGCAGGGGTCCAGTCTTTTGTACAACCGCAAACATTAATTAAAAAGTTGTTTAGAATAAGTTTTCCTTCGGTTGAATGATATACTTCGGGGTGAAATTGTAATGCATACAGAGGAAAGGTATCAGTGGTAGTTTTTTTAAATGCCGCAACCGGAATGCTTTCTGTAGTTGCCAGTATTTCAAAACTTTCGGGCAACTCCACAATTGAATCGGCATGGCTCATCCACGCCTGTGAGATGGTACTAACGCCTTGCAATAATCTATCATCCTTAATGGTGGTTAATATTGCCCTGCCATACTCCCGTTTATTACTTTTTTCAACTTTGCCCCCAAAACTTTTTGCCGCCAGTTGTGCCCCATAACAAATGCCAAGTACAGGCAGCTTCTCAATCAGGTTATTTATATCGATGAAGGGAGCATTGTCGTCATTTACCGAAAATGGTGAACCACTTAAAATAATGCCCTTAAGATTTTCATCAATCAAAAAAGGTTTATGGTAGGGAATGATCTCGCAAAAAACATTCACTTCCCGTACAGTTCGGGCTATTAATTGTGTGTACTGACTGCCAAAGTCGAGTATTAAGATTTTCTCGTGCATACTAACAAACTATACAAAAAACAACGTAATGTTTTGTTGGGTTAAAAAGAGCGGCTAAGGTACTTAAATTTAAATGTCTATAAATTACCTTCAACCACTACGAGGTATACAAAATGGTTTGTATTTTGGTCCGGCAGTCTTAAATCAAACTGCGTTATTATGAAGATACTTTTATTAGCTTTTTTAACTGTTATTTTATTGTCCTCCAACGCTTGCAGGCCTTTTGGCAAGCGAATAAAAGGTAATGGCAACCAGGTTACCGAAACCCGTAATATTTCTCGTGCAGATCGCCTTAGTGTAAGAGGCGATTTTGATGTGGTATTAACCAAAGGCGAAACTGCTGTTAAGGTTACTGCTGATGAAAACCTGATGCGCTACATCCGGATTGAGATGGATGACAACAAACTGGTGATACAAACTGAGGAAGGGGTTAATTTATCATCCGATAATAACATCACTGTAAACATAAGTACCCCAACCCTTCGCGAAGCAAATGTTTTAGGAAGTGGAAATATTACATCAAACGATAAGTTTGTTTCAACCGAAAAGATCACGTTAAAAACAACCGGAAGCGGAAATATAACCGTAGGAGTTAATAGTCCTGATGTAACTGCAGGAATAACCGGTAGCGGCGATATGAATGTTTCTGGTGAGACACGTGCTTTAAAAGTTTCCATTACTGGTAGCGGCAATTTTAATGGGCAGCAACTAAAATCAGAAGATGCCGATGTGTCTATAGCGGGTTCAGGCAATGCAACCGTATTTGCTGATGTAAGTTTAAAAGGTAGTATCTCTGGAAGCGGCGGAATTAAGTACCGCGGAAATGCAACAGTTACCAAACACATTAGTGGTAGTGGTACCATTACGCCTCTCAATTAGCAAAAGCTTATGGGGTCCACCGGTACACCGGGTATCGCATGTGTGCGGGCTCGTAGTATGGCGAGTTTTTATAAATAAAATTTAATTGAGCAGAAGCAGATGCGGCAAATGCCGCATCTGCTTTTTTCTTTTCATCCAATTGTTGTTTTAATATTGGGTGATCTGCTATATATTTTTCAGCAATATCCTCCCATCGGTAATCGCTGTAACCTTCTTTCTGCTGCAATATGGCATCAAAAAAATTCCAGGCAAAAAAACTGTCATCCCCTGTAGGTTCTAACATTTCTGCCAGGTAGCGGTTGGCTCGTTGGTTACACTCAATTATATAGTCACCTTTTAAAAACAATAAGGTTTTAATACTTTTTGAAACTACGACCTCAGAATTTTTATGATGTTTCTCATAAGGGGTAGCCGAACTTTTATATTGCTCAATTCTATAAACTTCTACATTAATATTAGTATCATTTTTTAACCGGGTCATCATCACATTATTTGTCTGTAATCGTTCAATAATACTCCACCAGCCTTGTGGTATTATGTAAAATTTTGGAAGTGTTACCATTTTTTCAGGCTTGAAAGTATTGTAGTAGTTAACCTGTTTTGTAAAGGGCCTCGATCGGTCGTAGTACAACCTGGGCAATCCGGTAATATTGCTTTTTTTATAGCCAGCTTCATAACCTTTAAAAGTGATGGTTTCATGGGTGGATGTATCCAGCTTCCAGCCAAGTGCAAACTCTTTTTGTTGTCTTACTTCAGCAATCATCTGCTGTTTTGCCATTTTTAAAGCAGCAGCCTGTTTCGATGCTACTACAATCACTTGTTCCATTAAGGTGTACGTAGCTGCTACTCTCTGCTTAAATGGTTTAAGCATGTGTGTTTCAGGTGTAAAGCCAATAGTTTGAAACAATGCAGTATAACCACAACTATACCTCGGTGCATCATAAAATGCAGTCCAGCCTTTTTCCGGGTTTCCTTCTTCAAAGTTTACATAAGGAGTCATTGTAAAATTGTTTTGCTCCATCGCTTTGTATAATTCAGGTTCAAAAGTATTGTGCAGGTAAGCGCCAAGGCCTCCACCCAGTTTATTATGTTGCGTTGTTAACAGGGTCATTATATGCTGATAATCGGCGCCATCACTTACGTGGTTATCCATAAAAATATCCGGATCGAGGTAGTGAAAGATTTTGGCAAAGGCCAAAGCATTCTTGCTGTCAGCTTTAGTGAAATCGCGATTTAAGTCAAGGTTTTGACTATTCCCTCTAAAACCATAACTCTCCGGTCCCTCCTGGTTTACCCTCGAAAAACTGTTTCGGTTTAAAGCTCCCCCAACATTATAAACCGGTATTACTGCCACGGCAACATTTGCGGGTAGCGCAATCTTTTTCATTGCCAGATCCCGTATTAGCATCATGCTGGCATCAATGCCGTCAGGTTCACCTGCATGAATTCCATTATTTATAAGTAGTACAATCTTACCTTGTTTATGCCATTTTCTTGCATTAAATTGGTTATCAGAAGATATAACCACCAGGTGAAGTGGCAAGCCTGCATCGGTAGTTAAAAATGTTTTTAAAATAATATTATTAAATTGCTTCGAAAGAGCCTGGTAAAATGCTATGGTTTCAAAGTAGGTAGCTGTTTGATTGCCCGATGTTTTTTCAAAGGGACTTGTGAATTTTTGACCTGCAACCGGCAAAAGCATATTAAGCAGTATAATAGAGACGAAAACCTTTTTCATTTATTTGTATTTATAACTTATTAAATGTAATGGAAATCAATAACAGGATATTATTAGCAGAAGATGAACCAAAACTAGGACAGGTAATACAGGATGAACTGAACCGCCAGGGCTATGTTACTGATGTAGCTTACGACGGGCTTGTGGCAGAAAAACTTTTTAAGCAACACAATTACGCATTGATTTTACTCGATGTAAATCTTCCCTACAAAAACGGCCTGGCCCTATGTAAAGAATTTAGGGAAGCAAAGAAAAACATTCCGATTATCATGTTGACCGCACTTGGCGAAATTCAGGATAAAATGGACGCTTTTAACCTGGGTGCAGACGACTACATTGTAAAGCCTTTTCATTTTAATGAGTTGTTTGCCCGAATTAAAGTGTTTTTGAAACGCACCGACCCGGCTAACGAATTAGGAGAAAAAATCAGTGTTGCAGATCTTGAAATTAATCTTTTAGAAAAAACAGTGACGAAGGCCAACCAGATCATTAATTTAACCGCCAAAGAATTTGCTCTATTAACGTTGTTGGCACGTTCAAAAGGCAAGGTTATCTCCAAGCAGGAGATATTAGAAAAAGTTTGGGGCCTTAGTTTTGATACAGGTACCAATACAATTGAAGTTTACATCAGCTTTTTGCGCAACAAACTGGATAAACCTTTTGAGAGCAAACTGATACATACAAAACCAGGTTTTGGGTATTTTTTAAAGGAGTTATAAAGCATGAAATTACGTATTCAAATTGCCCTGCTCCTAAGTTCACTGGTTTTTATAATTTTATTAATCTCCGTAAGCTCCATCTATATTCTCTACGAAAAATTCAGGAAAGATGAATTTTATGAGCGTGTAAAATCCCGTGCAGTATTTTTTGGCTCTATCTATTTAAAAGGCATTCCTGCGAGCCAGTTTATCGGACAGAATGATTTAACCTTATTTGGGGAGAAGGTGGCTGTTTATAACGAAAATGAAAAATTGCAGTCTCTCCGGCCCGACTCAATATGGATCACCATTCCTGAAACGGTCTTTGCAACTGCACGACAAAAACAATTTTGTTTCTTCAGTCATGGATTTAGAGAAAGTGTAGCCTATTATGTTGATGGGCCGTTACGAAAGGGGTATGTAATTTCTTCAGCTTATGATAAGTTTGGAAGGCGAAAAATTGAAAATCTCCAGTTTGTAATGCTGTGTACCCTTGGTGGTGGGTTATTGCTAAGCGGATTATTTTCATTCTTTTATGTAAAGCAAATTGTTAAGCCGCTTAGCCAGCTAACCAATAAAATGCAGTTGATTACAGAAAGCAATATGGACGAAAGGTTGACAGTAACCGGTGATAAAAGCGAACTGGACCTTATAGCCCGGAATTTTAACGACATGCTTGACCGCCTTGAAAATGCTTTTGAAATGCGTAAAAGATTTGTGCAGCAGGCATCGCACGAATTACGAACGCCGCTTGCCAATATGTTAGCTCAAACAGAAGCTGCATTGGGCAAAAAGCTTTCAGCCGAGGAAAGTTATAATGTGTTGCTATCCTTAAAAGATGACCAGCAACACATTATAGAACTTACCAACTCGCTGCTGTTACTCTCAAAATACGAAAAGCTTGCCTTAATAACCGATTTGGCGGTTATACGTGTAGATGAAACCTTGTACGAGGCAATTGATCAAATAAAAATTCATTATCCCGATAGCCACATACAGGTAAATTTTACTTCTGTGCCCGATAATGATGGGTTGTTAACCGTTATGGGTAACGAAGTATTATTGATGGCGGCACTGCAAAACCTAATAAAAAATGCCTGTCATTATTCTGAAGATAATGAGGTTATGATCAATATCGACGCCCAGACAAGTGGCATGTGCATCAATTTCGAAAACACGGGCAAGCAATTAAGTGATGATGAAATGCAACGGTTATTTATCCCGTTTTTCAGAGGAGAAAATTCTGTACATAAAAAGGGATTTGGTCTTGGCCTATCTATAGTACAGCGCATTGTAAGCTTGCATAAAGGCACCATCAGGTATACGGCGGTTAATGAGCGGGTAAATCGCTTTAGCTTAATTTTTACTAACGAGAAGGCATAAAAAAAGCCCGTTAAAAACGGACTGATTTAAAAAATGTATTAGAAGAATTAAGCAGCGGCAACCAGTTTGTTAGCTCTCAATGCTAATTTGCTTTTTAAGTTTGACGCCTTGTTTTTGTGTATAATTCCACGCCTGGAAAGCTTATCAATCATAGAAGCTACAGAAGGCATTTTATCAGAAAAGGTATCTTTTTCATTTAGCGTTTTTAAATCCCTGATAGCATTACGGGTTGTTTTACCATAGTAACGATTGCGATCTCTGCGTTTGGCAGCCTGCCTCACATCTTTCTTTGTAGCCTTATGATTTGCCATAATATTCTTTTTAAAGGACGGCGAAGGTAAAACAAATCACTTTACAAAAATAAAAATCAAAGAAAAAAACTTTTAGTTGCAAAAGACCTGATCGTTCTACTCTATAATCAGGGAAAAGTCTACAGCAATGAATACTGTTCTCATCAAAATATGGTCAATAAACTAATAACCATTCATGACATAGAAATAATGTTTTCCAACCAAAATTTGCTTAGCAAAAACCTGCTGGATGTTATGCGAATAAACAGATAAATTCATTGTATAAATGGTGTTTTAATAAAAATTTCTTCAACCAAAAGACGATATTTGCAAACACTCATTAAACATTTAACGGTTGACTAATCGGATAAATTCCAAAATTTCATGAAGGATTTTTCTTACATCACCAACTCTCACCCATCTTATATTGAAGGCTTATACAAGGATTATGTAGCAAATCCTGAAAGTATTGACCCCGACATCAGGAAATTTTTTGACGGTTTTGACTTTGCTATTTCCAATGTATCATCCAATGCAAATGGTGTTGCCACACAATCTGTTAGCAGTGCTTCTGCTGCGGTTGATCTTCAAAAATTAAATAAAGAATTTAGTGTTTATCGCCTTATCCAGGCGTATCGCCGAAAGGGTCACCTGGTGGCTAAAACAAATCCCATACGCGAAAGAAAGGATCGAGGCGCAAACGTAGACCTTCAGTCGTATGCACTAACCGATGCAGATCTGCCCACAAAATTTGAAGCAGGTAAATTCATCGGCCTCGAAAATGCTACACTCAACGATATTATTAGCCATCTGCAAAAATGCTATACCAGCTCAGTAGGTGTTGAATATTCAGCTTTAAACGACAGAACAAAAATTGAGTGGCTGGGTAACGAGATTGAAAAGAAATTTTTAGAGCCACTTTCTATTAATCAAAAAAAACGCATTCTCCAAAAAGTTGACCAGGGAGTAATGTTCGAAAAGTTTCTTCATACCAAATATGTTGGGCAGAAACGCTTTTCATTGGAAGGTGGTGAGACTACCATAGCAGCACTTGATGCCATTATAAATACCGCCGCCGACTTTGGTGTAAAAGAAGTTGTGATAGGAATGGCACACCGGGGAAGGCTGAATGTATTGGCAAATATTTTAGGTAAAACTTACGAACAAATTTTTACCGAGTTCGAAGGCAAGGCTACACCCGACACAACCATGGGTAGTGGAGATGTAAAATATCACATGGGCTTCAGGGGAGAGCATACAACCGAAGATGGTAAAATTGTAAACCTTCAACTCTGTCCAAATCCTTCTCATCTTGAAGCAGTAAACCCGGTGGTAGTGGGCTTTTCGCGCAGTAAGGCTGATGTTATTTACGACAGCAATTATGATAGCATCTTACCCATACTCATCCATGGCGATGCATCTGTGGCAGGCCAGGGTATTGTGTACGAGGTTTTACAAATGAGCGGATTGAAGGGCTATTATACCGGAGGTACCATTCATTTTGTAATTAATAACCAAATTGGTTTTACAACTGATTTTGATGATGCACGTACCTCTGACTATTGTACTTCCATAGCTGCAATGGTACAGGCACCGGTGTTACATGTTAACGGCGACGATCCTGAGGCTGTAGTTAAATGCGTACAAATTGCCACCCGTTATCGCCAGGAGTTTAACAGCGATTTTTTTATTGATATGGTTTGTTATCGCCGTCATGGTCATAACGAGGGCGACGATCCAAAATATACCCAGCCTCAGTTGTATGCATTAATTGAAAAGCATGCAAACCCACGGGAGGTATATAGCCAGCGACTGATAGCAAACGGATCTATTGAAGCTGAACTGGCAAAAGAGATGGAGAAGAAGTTTTGGGCCGATTTGCAGGAACGCCTCGACGAGATAAAACAACACCCGCTGCCTTATACTTTTCAAAAGCCGGAACTATGGTGGCAGAACCTTAAAAAATCAACGCCGTCCGATTTTGAATCTTCGCCGGTTACCGCAATATCTGATGAGAATTTCCATCACATTTTTAAAAGCATGATGGAATTGCCGGAAGGTTTCAGGCCTTTGAAAAAAGTTGAAAAATTGTTGCAGGATAAAATTAAATTGTTTGAAACCGATAATGCTGTTGACTGGGCAACCGGTGAATTATTAGCATACGGCAGTCTCTTATTGGAAGGTAGCGATGTTAGAATGAGTGGCCAGGATGTTAGTCGGGGTACTTTCTCACACCGCCACGCTGTACTTCGCGATGAAGAGAATGATGCCAGCTACAACCGTCTTAGCAGGCTCTCCGAAAACCAGGGTAAATTTAGAATTTATAATTCTCTGCTTAGTGAATATGCCGTGTTAGGCTTTGAATATGGATACTCGATTGCAAACCCAAATGCCCTGGTTTTGTGGGAGGCACAATTTGGAGATTTTGTTAACGGTGCCCAAATAACATTAGACCAGTTTATTACAAGTGCCGAGACTAAGTGGAGGCAAATGAGTGGTTTGGTGATGTTGTTGCCACATGGGTACGAAGGGCAGGGTCCTGAGCATAGCAGTGCACGTATGGAGCGTTTCCTTCAACAGTGTGCTGAGCAAAATATGGTGATTGCTAATATTACCACAGCGGCCAATTTCTTCCATTCGTTACGCAGGCAGTTAGCGTGGTCTTTCAGAAAACCAATGATGGTGTTTACGCCAAAAGCCAACCTGCGCCACCCCGGTAGCTATAGTAAAAAACAAGAGTTCACCTCCGGCGGTTTTAAAGAAGTGATTGATGATGTATTTGTTGAAAGACCGGCAGATGTAACCAAGGTATTGTTCTGCAGCGGTAAAGTTTATTTTGACCTGGCCGAACGTCAGCTTAAAGAAAACAGGAAAGATGTAGCCATTGTAAGGCTCGAGCAGATTTATCCGTTACCGGCCAAACAGTTAGATGCACTCTATCAAAAATATAACAAGGCAACCTGGTTC
>JANPPB010000275.1:0-11161 GCA_031428295.1 Segetibacter sp.
GTCCAGTTTTTATCGGGAGGATATCGTTCTCGACTTATGGGGGTGTTATACCAAAATACATTGCCTTGCTATAAAGACCCCCCTTCTACTAAGAATACCAAACTTCACCTGCAGCATGTACCCCGCAGGTATTGGGAATATTTAACTGAGAAACAGGTGTTGACTTGATGTTTCCTGCTGTTGAGGTGACATATAGGGGTGTCTGAAAAACGGTTTTAGGCGGAAAAATTTCATCCGGGCGTTACAGGCCAACAGCAGCATAACGTACTCAAAAGTCACAATCAACCATCTCACAGCACGCTTTTCCCTTTTGATGTATTAAATACTATTTTTTACACAACAAGCAGCTTCCGCAAAAACACAACAGTGAAGGGCAATGCTGCAAGGACTTTACTTCCACTCCCCTTTCAATGCCTGGATCGCATTGGCCAAATACACCATTGGTGCCTGCCAGTTAATGGCAATTTCGTTGGATGCATACGAACAAACATCGTCCACAAAAGCCGTTTCCGGTTCTGTAAAAGTGTATTTGCACTTGTCCTGCATGCCGGGGTTAGGCCCGCCTGACAACAGGCCCGGCACCGGGTCTACTATGCCATCAGCTTCCGAAGGACGGTGGTGCGGGTGCATTACTCGTTTGCTGCCAATGCCGGTAACAAATGAATAGCCGGTTGCATTGCGGCCAAGCAGGTAATCAAGGTTCGATAGCGCACCGTTCAAAAATGTTTTATTCTTTGTCAGCTTGTAGGCATAGATCAATAAAATACCCTGGTTGGCTGCAACAGAATTGCCGCCCCAGCTAAAGTCCCGCACCGTTTGCCCCATCACGGTAGAAAAGGCATTGGCCGGAACATTGGAAAGATAGGAATTGGCAATTCGCACGATCGTGTCTTTCATTGCATTCACCTCTTTTTTGGCACTTGCAGGCAAGGCCTTATCCAGCCGGATCAACGTGAAATATCCCATCATGGCCACATTACCCCACGAAGGGAGTTGCGCAGCATCATTTAACCGTTCGGCAATCAGGGGGAAATAGCTTGCGTCTCCTGTAGTGGCATACAACTCCGACGCAGCCCAAAGCCATTCGTCCTTAAAACTTTTGTCGCCGTATTCGCCGGTAGTGATGTCCGGATTAAATTTCGGGGCCATGCGCCGTTGACTATAAACCAGCGAAGGATTTTTATGAGCCCATTGCCATGCCCTGACCGAAGCGGTTAGGCAACTATCGGCCAAACCGGGAAGCTGCTTTTCGTAAGCCCGAAATATTCTTGCCGCTTGTGCGGTAACAGCGGCAAAGTCTAGTGTTGCAGCAGTGCCTTTTTGTACCACGTAACGAGGCAGTGTGGTCACTCCTGGCATCACCATGCCATCAAAACTTGCGTTGGTCAGCTTGTGATACACACCACCATCAGCCCTATCCTGCATGGTCAGCATCCACCGGAGGTTATAAAGCGCTTCATCCAACACGTCGGGCAGCCGATCCCCGCTTTCAGGAATGGCTCCATTCAGCTTGTTGAAATACAGTGGAAAATCTTCGTAAGCCGAAAAAAGGGTTCCCATCGTGATGCCTGAGTTGACAATGTATTTGTTGTAATCACCCGCATCGTACCAGCCTTTCGGCGAAGAAATAATTGTGCCTGCAGGACGCTGTTCCGTTGCTGCCGATGGGTGAACCACTGCAGCCGTATCGGGATGACCGGCCGGACGGGCCCACTTGCCTGCATACTTCTCTTCGAGCGGCATGTTGGACCTTATAAAGTAGAATGCTTTTAAAACAGATTTTGCCAGATCAGCGTAAACGTCTTCCCCGATCCTGAACGAATAGGAACTTTCCATTCCAGGTACCGAAACAACGTACGTACCCCTATTTTTGAAAGCACTGAAGTCGGCTATTCTTGTTACGGTAGAAGAATAGTTTGATGCCTTTTCACCTGACAGGTTCCCGGAAAAAAAAGTTGTGCGGCCGTCCGGTGAGGTGATGGCAAAACGTTTTGCGGCTGTCTTCCCGGTAATAACCGCAAGCTTTGGCGAAGCCGGGTAAAAACCAACCTGGTTGAGCTGAATGCGGTCGCTGCCTTTTTGTGCATTGCCAAAAAAAGAAAGCATCAGACCGAGGAAAACCGTGTTTATGTATTTTAAATTCATCGTTAGCTTTTTTGCAAAAGGGTCAAAAGTTTGCGGTCTAATTTGTGACCATACCACTCTTCATACGCCACATCGGTACGACCTGAGTTCAGGATACCGAAATCACCAATAAACTCCCACAGTGCAAAGCCTATTTTGTTGGAAGAAAGTACATCGAGAACATCGCCAAACCAGGCGAGGAAAACGGCATGCGGCGTTTTGTTCCAGGCACCACACTCACCACAATGCACACCTACGCCGCTTTTCATCAGCTCTATCCAGGGCTCGTAATATTTCTCGATCATTTCGCGGTTGAGAGTTTGGCCGCCAACCTGCCCGGGATAAACCGGCACCGGCAGGCTGTCCGGATCCTTGTTGGCCCACGGTGCTTTGTAGTGGGAGATAATCCCCGGATGATAACCACGGCAACTCTGGCCGATGTTCAGGTCAGCCAGTTCGGGTGTTGGGTCATTGCCTACCTTGTTGCCATCGGCAATTACAAGGTGCGCTTTGTTTTCTTTCCGAATGGCTTCGGCAGCACTGCGTGCTACTTCACGGTACAGGTCACCCGGAATAGCGGTGCTTTTCGAATGCTGGTCATTCATGTCTTCCCGCATGGCCGGTTCGTTCAGCAGGTCGAAACTTATCCTTTGTGGCGATACGTTTTTGTAACGTTTTGCCCAATAGTTCCAGTGATAGTAAAACGCATTTTGCGCTTCCTGATCTTTCCAGAGATTATAGGGTTCATGAAAGCCGGCATTAATGCAATATCCCGGTGCCCGGTGAAGGTTTAGGCTCACATGCAGTTCCATCTTGTGGGCCATCTGCACCAGCTTGTCAATGCGCTCTGTCATGGCTTCATCAATCTGATACACTTCCTCGGGGGTGATTTTCTGGTTGCGGTTAAACTTTACGTAATAGGGATAAGCAATCGGCAGGCGGATGAAATTAAAGCCCCAGTCCCGCATCCACTTCAATTCTTCTTCCCTGGTGGCATGGCGGGCTTTCGCCGGGTCGGGATTGAAAAAGTCAGTAAGGTTAAACCCTTTCCATTGAGGAAGTTTGTTTTTTGCTGCCTTGTCTATTGCAAAAGCCGAAGAACCGGCTAAACCAATACCGGCTGCAAGTGTGCCCGTGTTTTTAATAAAAATTCTTCTGTCCATTTTATTCTAAAAGTTGATTATTCCATTTTCCCGAATTTTTGTCTCCCTTTTGTCTCCTTTTCATAGCCCTGCGGGCAGCAGGCACTCCGGCATGCACTTAGAGCTTGCCCGCCTTTTTTGCTGTGGCCACATGCCAACTCATTGCCCTGCTATAAAGATATCGCTTCGACTAAAAATTTTTAATCTTTGAAAAATAATGTCCACCGCGGCGGAGCCAGGCGGACGTTTTTCAACTACCACCACCGGCATTACTTGTTCGATCTCAGATACAAAAAAACGTTTATCTGTAATTTCTGTTTTTCAATCATTTCACTACCGGTTTTTATAATGGTAATTTGCAAACTTTATAAAGTTAACCCAATCAAAGGCTGTAAGATTATGTTCGCCTTCTCTGTTATGATAGGCTATTGGTGATTGAATAATAGCTTCGTTTATAGCAGGCGGATTTAAGGGAAGATTGGATTTTAAACCATACAAAGCATACACCTTTTCCGCATTTTTTAAAGACAGAAATGTGCCTTTAGGATCGGCCCAAAGATCTTTTGAAGCATTCGTAGCATATACAGGCCTTGGCGCTACCAATGCAATTAACATATGCTGATCTATGGGCAAAGCATCCTCCCTGTCGTTGAACTTCTTATAGTTTGTATTAAACCAATGTGGAAAGGAAGTATTGATCTTTTTTATCCTTTCTCCAAATTGCCGGCGGGCAAGAGCAGCACCCGTATTGCCCGAACAATTTGTAACACAAATGGAAAACCTCGGGTCTTGTGCAGCAGCCCATAACGAAGCTTTTCCGCCACGTGAATGCCCAACAACTGCTATCTTTTTCGAATCAATGTCAGCATCTTTTTCAAAATAATCCATTACGCGGCTGGCACCCCAGGCCCATGCCCCAATTGCCCGCATGCCATTATCTGCATTAAGTTGCGTGGGGTATAATTGCAGCACACCATTCATAAATGTTTCTTTATCATCAGGCGCCAGATCGCTTACATGAAATGCAGCTATAGCATAACCGCTATCTATTAATATTTCAGCAGGCCAGAAGTCGCTTTTTGTAGTTCTTGCAGCATCAGTGTTTTCCTTACCCCTGTTGTTAATTAACAGGAACGCAGGTACAGGTTTTGTTTTATTGTTTGGCACAAAAAGCACCAGATTAATTTGTACCGACCTGTTATTATTAAATACCTCTATCAGCACTTGTTTTAAAAGCGCCTTTCCGTTCATAGCAGCCGCATCACTATTAACTATAGAATATTTAATGCTGTTATACGATGCAGGCATTTGGCCATAAATGTTGTCCTCAAAAAGTTTAAGTATTTCGGGCCTTCTTACCTTTTCCCAGGTCAGTTTGTTATTTACTTTTTTATTAACTGCAGTTTTAAGTACTTCAGGTAATTTATAAGGAGGAACTTTTGCTTCATCATAGTTCTGGCCGTTTACATTGAACATTAGGAGCATCAAAACAAATATTGCTGTAATTTTTTTCATAACCTGTGTGTTGATCAATTGTAAACCATGTACATGCCTGCAACGAATATCTTTATTCTCATGGATAAACAATAGTTCAACTTGTAATCAAGGCATAAAGTCAATTTTTTTGTCCTGCCGGGGTCTCCTACTCATAACCCTGCGGGCAGCAGAAACCCCGGACCATAAGCAAAACCCCAATGACCAACCATTGCATCAATTCGCAACTTATTAAGAACAGGAATGATCGCTTCTCCTTTTGATTTTATCAATGGCAGCGTACCATGAAAAGTGTCCCCGCCATCGAATAGTAATGTATTTCTGTGCTGATTTTTTAGCTCCTTTATTTTTGTCGAAATAGCAGCATAACCACCTGCCTTTTCAGTTATCTCTTTACCCCCATGATAAAATAATTCTGCATAAGGTTAAAGATAACCGTGTATATCATTTAGATAAATTATTGACAGATCCATTCGAAAATATTTTAGTGTGACGGTTGAAACTGCGTGATAGCCTCCCCCAAATCAAACACATTTACGGTGCCGTTTAATTTTGCATGTATTAATGAACTGGCTGCTGCACTGCGGTAGCCTCCTGCACAATGCACCACAATTGGCTTATCAGTTGGTATTTCATTTACCCTGTTTCTAATTTCCGCCAAAGGAATAGCAATACTGTCTGGAAATACTTTCCCTTCCTTTACTTCTGAAGCATTTCTAACATCTACGATCGTGTAAGCATTGGGATGATTTTTAAAAATGTCTACATCAATCTCTGCTTCGCTCATTTCTCCATTTGTAGTAATAAAGGCTTCCGCAACGGCTGTTTCATAACCAATTGCTGCCGTTCTTACCATCATTCTTTGTACCTGTTCCTTACTTTCGCCTGTTAAATAAAATGGCTCCCCTGGCTTAATGATGCTGCCTAACCATGTTTCAAATTTGCCATCTTCCATTAAATTGATTGCATGGGGTAAATGACCATTTTTAAAATCTACTTCCTTTCTTGTATCAATAACCCATAAGTTTTTATAAATAGCTGTTGCAGAAGATTGTTCACTCATATTAATTTTTGAAATACTTTCCTGCATAGCAGTTGCACCTTTACGATTCAGTTCAACATTAAAAGGAAAATATTGCGGAATAAATGGCTGATCGGCTAACAGGTTTTTTACAAATTCTTCTTCTGTTGCTTTCTGCAAGCTCCAGTTGGTTTGCTTCTCATTACCAATAGTGCTGCTACTCTCTTTACTTAGATTTTTACCGCAAAGTGTACCGGCACCATGCGCAGGATAAACTATTACATCGTCATCGAGTACCATTAATTTCTCTCTTAGTGAATGATACATTTGTTTGGCAAGTTCTGCCCTTGAGGTTTGTATCTTTCCTGCACCTTCTCTTAGGTCAGGTCGGCCACAATCACCAATAAAAAGTGTGTCACCTGTAAACACAGCTTTTTGTCTGCCATCATGTTCTAATAAAATACTGATGCTGTCAGGAGAATGTCCAGGCGTATTAATGGCTGAAAGCTTAATCTTACCCAATTGAATGGATTGTCCTTCATCAAATGTTTGATGAGGATATAGTGCCTGAACATCTTTGCTGATATAAATTGTTGCACCTGTTAACTGGTGCAGTTCTAAATGGCTGCTTATAAAATCAGCATGCGGGTGTGTTTCAATGACACCTGTAATTTCCGCTTCATTTTCTGTAGCATAATCAAGATACGGCTGTACGTTACGTGCCGGATCAATTAATATAATTTTCTTTTCACACTCGCTCAAAATTGCATAACTGTAATGCGAAAGGTTCTTGTCTTCAAATTGATTTATCTGCATAGGTTTTTATTTACAATGCAAACTTCAGTCAATTTTTAAACCTAATCGGTGACTGTTGTCACAGAACCCAAAAGTGATTTGTGTCAGGAACTAGTAGCTTTTGACACTTTATATTGACATCATTAGAACTAAAGAATTATTATTATGAAGAAGAATATAGGAAATGCCGACCGGGTTATCAGGATAGCTGTTGCTATAGTGTTTGGCTTATTATATTTTACAGACATTGCAACAGGAACCTGGGCAATAGTTCTTTTAATGTTAGGTAGCATTTTTGTCTTAACAAGTGTGGTTGGATTTTGCCCTCTGTATTCATTACTGGGAGCAAATACATGCAGCAGAAGCAATAAAGATTTTTAGCTTACTATTCAATGCTTTTGTTATGAAGAAAAGAAAGCCTCCGAAATAGGAGCTTTCCTATACTTTATTTTAATACTTTCCTATACTTTATTTCAATAACTGCAAGTAGGCATCCGTATCGTAATCATCTCCACCGTTATTCTGTTTTATCAAATCTCCTTTCTCATTAAAAATGAAAGTGGCAGGTATGCCATCGGTATTAAATAGTGCCGGTAGCTTTTCAGCAGGATAATAAACAGGTATTTTCAGGCTCTGTGCTTTGGCAAACTTCTTAGCTACATCAAAGTTTTCATCTAATGACAACATTATAAATACTGCCTTATCCCTATTTACCTTACCTGCCAATGCTTCAATGGAAGGTATCTCTGCACGGCACGGAGGACACCAGGTTGCCCACAGGTTTACAAATACTTTTTTGCCTTTGATGGAACTTAAATCAACTGCATTGCCATTGACATCGGTCATTGCAAAGGCCGGCAGTTTTCTAACTTCGTTTGGTGGCTGGCCAGTATCTTCAGCTATGGTTTTTTGGCGTTCATCTACAGCGGATAAACAAGCTAAAAGTCCTATGCCTAACAAAGCGGCTAATGCTATTATTGTTCGAATATTTTTCATTTTAAGTTGTTTAAAGTTCTACCGATAAGTAACCTTGCTTTTATAATTCAAAGGCTTTTATAAAACCGTTTTCTGTATAATCAATTCCTTTCACTAAGTCGTTCTGTGTTTTATTGAATTTTGTAAGTGATAAGCCGCAAGCCATTAGAGATACATTTGGATATTTGCTTATTTTCTCTACCCATGCTTCAGCTTCTTTTGTTGTTAAAGAAGTAACTGCTTCGCCACAAACTATAACAACTGCTTTGCCGGGTTTTAAAGTAGTTTTTGCATTCGCCTGTAATTGTTCAATGGTTTTAATAGCCTGGTTAATATGCTCTGTTTTCCTTAACAGAAACAGGAGATTATCTTTTTTGCCGCTATTGCTTTTCTGAGAAAAACCGACGGTACTTATTAATAGGGTTGTTACTGCGAACAACAGATGTTTCAATTTCATTTGATTTATAATTAATGATAAATAATAAGCTGCCTGCTATCGCAGCATTTTTAAAGAATGGACCCGAGGTCGTTAAGATTGTCTAACTGCACCGATATAGTAATAGGGATAAGCACCAGCAGCAAAATCGTTGCCGCCATTTTTTGATACCATCCTGCTGCAAGCAAAGCCCCTGCTAACAACATTACCATTCCTGAAATATAAATCAGCATTAAAGTAAGGTTGCCATCCGGCATAAAACTGTAAAACTGTGATTTTGAAAATTTACCTAAAATCTTATTGGCTTGAAAGACATGTCCCATGCCTGCATAAAGAAATATTAAACTCGTAAGTATTCTGCACAACACATAGTGTTGCTTTTTCATAAAACAATTTTTGAATGATAGATGGAGTTCTGTTCTATAAATTCAAAATTTGACGGGGAGGCGAGTATGGTTGGTTCTTAAATCCTGATGATGGAGAATGTATAATAAATCCAGTATAGATTATATGATTGCTGTACTAAGGAAATGTAACTGTCTCTCCATTTTTTATGCAATAAAGACACATGCTGCCGGTACAGGAAGCTTCACTTTTATCAGAAGCTGAAGAAGAAGTATGATTTGAGCGTTGTGATGTTTTTATAGTATGCGGGAGAATGGTCTTTTCATTTTTTGCACATCTTTTTGTAACGGCGAAAGCCGATGCGCTAATGCCCATCAGCCAAACGATTACTACTAAAAAACGTGATAGAAAATTCATTCTAAAAAACTCAGTACAAATAGCAAATAATTATTGTCCTGCCTTTATATAACTCCATCCTTTTTGTTGCTTATCCGAGAGCTCGAGTATTGCTACAGGTACTACAATTATAGATGGAATTAATTCATCTTTAGAAATATTAAGTCTGATTAGCGAGTTATTGCAGGCTGCGATTATTACATGTTTATTATTAACCAGGTCATCAATCTTATCCATTAACGTTGTTTTATCTTTTACCAAAGCATACACAGCCTTGCCATGAAATACCACTTCAATTTTGGTTTGTGGCGAGGCTTTTAATACATTGTTTACCTGCCTTAAAACAGTGCTGTGTTCGGCAGTATCGCTGGCTGAAATATCAAATACAATTTTATGCTGCTTTTTTTGAGCGCTGATACCAGCGCAAAAAATGAAGGTAGCAGTTACTAAAAGAATAATGTATTTCATGCGTTTATTTTATGTTGCTCAATAAAGAAAAAATGGTTGAAGGGCAGGCAGCAAGCAAAGCTACATAGAAGTACTAAAGCTTAGCTCCATAAAAAAATAGATTGATTTTTTGCCAATGAAAAACATTGAAGTTTATTATTAGTGTGGCAACCTTTCGCGGAAATATCCATACGTCCAGGTACCTGCGATAGCGCTTAATATAACTACAAAAACAACCAGGGCACCTGTACCTATTTGAGCAAATAATGGTCCGGGGCATGCGCCTGTTAATGCCCATCCTAAGCCAAAAGTGATACCACCAATGATTTGTCCTTTATTGAACTTCTTTGGATGAAATTCCATAGGCTCTCCATAAATAGTTTTAACCTTAAACTTTTTAATTAAAGCAACCGAAATCATCCCAACCAATACAGCCGTGCCTATTACACCATACATGTGAAAACTCTGCAGGCGAAACATTTCCTGAATGCGAAACCATGAAATAACTTCTGCTTTAACGAATACTATTCCAAAGATGATACCTACTATGGAATATTTAAAGTTATACCACCAGGGGTGTTGCTTCTGCGATTCGTTGACACACATGGTATCTAATGAACGAACTTCAAAATCGGTTTCCGCAACACCCGTTCCTTTGTTTAAAGGATTGGTGGTAAACCTGGGGGCTGTTTTATTTAAAATATTATCCATGTTTTTATTGTATAAAATTTTGTACTGATTATAAGTTTAGTATAAAAGGTAACAACAGGTTAGCCATAATAAAACCACCGACCATAAAGCTAATTGTGGCTATGAGAGAAGGCACCTGCAAAGCACTTAATCCCATAATAGCATGACCGCTTGTACAGCCACCGGCATAGCGTGAACCAAAGCCTACTAAAAACCCACCACCTATCAGCATAATTAACCCACGTA
Organism: Segetibacter sp.; assembly: GCA_031428295.1. Lineage (GTDB taxonomy): Bacteria > Bacteroidota > Bacteroidia > Chitinophagales > Chitinophagaceae > Segetibacter. Next base: position 10,112 of record JANPPB010000275.1, read on the forward strand.
AGGTGAATAATGCATCAAATGAAAATAGTTGCTTCGGAACCATGTTGCTATAATCGTTTATACCGTAACCTGAAAGCTCTGCTGCCAGCTTTGGGTTTACCTCGATAGGAGCCGGATTGTTGAGCAGTGTAACGGCTATGATTGCACCCAATAATATGCCTCCAATAAAAAAGAAGTTCCATATCTCTTTTTTCCAGTCGTACTTAAAAAAATTTATGTCTGCCGGAAAACAGGCAGCACAAGCATGGCGAAGATTAGCAGATATGCCGAAATGTTTATTACCTAAGATTAACAATGCCGGTACTATCAAACCAATGATAACACCTGCTACATACCACGACCACGGTTGTTTTAACATCTCCATCATTGTGCTTAATAATTTTATATTGCAAAAGTGTATTAATCAAATTATAAGTAATGTGACATATATCACATTGCTTATAAAATAGTTTATTTTAATCTTTAGATAAATTTGTAATCCACACCATACACTTGCGTTAGCATAGTTGATGGCGCATCTAAAATAATGGCATTGCGTTCGGGTTTTGGGGTAACAGGAGAGTTCTTAGCCAGGTACTCCTTCATTACCTCGTGTAAAGTAAAAGGTGTGTTCATACCCTCTTTTACATTTGGTATGCGGCAGAGCATAGTTTCAGGGTCGCCTTCCCGCTCACAGGCGCTTACAACATACATCTTTTCGGCATCCAGTTTTTCACCTTTTACAGTTACACTTTTTACCCGGTTGCCCATTTCTTCAAAAGCCTTAAACTCCACCTTCATTCCTTTAAACTTTACTACCCAGCCACCCAAGCGCTTTGAGGCATCTTTGGCAAACACGTTATTCAATTCCTTCTCTAACCATTCTTTAATTTGTTTGCCCGAAACTTTTGCAGTTCTTACAGTACTGTCAACCGGCAGCATATCAAAGATGTAGCCTTCTGTTATGGGAATATTTCCTGTAGCGTCCCTTGTGGTATTGGGCGGACAAAAACGAAAGCCATTTGATAAAACAATATCAGGCTTTACCTTCCACATTAATGCATCAATAAT
>JANPPB010000276.1:0-1711 GCA_031428295.1 Segetibacter sp.
ATAGAATGAACGCTCTTGCTGAATAAATCGTTCAAAATCTTATTTCCACGGTAGACCAACCGCATATCTTCCAAATCTGTAAATCCTCTGTTTTGCATACCCAAAAATAATGAGTAGCAAAATGTGTCCACACGATAGGCCGAATGGCGGGGGACCTTTGGTAGTTTGTTTTTTTCAGTATGGGGTTTTCGATTGGTGGAGTATTTATATAAAATCTCCCCTCATAACAACACCCAACCACGGCATTAGAAGAAAAAAAGTTCTAAGCAGATATAAGTTCACTTTAGCTCAGTTCATCAATAAATGAATAGCATGAATCCTACCGTTGATTTTTATTTTAGTAAAGCCAATAAGTGGCAGGAAGAAATCAGGAAATTAAGAATGATCATTCTTGACTGTGGGCTGACGGAAGAATTAAAGTGGGGTGTTCCCTGTTACATGTTTCAGAAAGGCAACATCGTTTTAGTACATGTATTTAAAGAATACTGTGCAGTCTTATTTTTCAAAGGTGCCTTGTTAAACGATGCCAATGGTATACTAATTCAACAAACAAAGAATGTGCAGGCGGCACGCCAGATGCGGTACACCAGCATTCAGGAAATAGTGGAAATGGAAGCCATTCTGAAAGCTTATGTATATGAAGCCATTGAAGTGGAAAAAGCCGGTTTGAAAGTGGATTTAAAAAAGACTACGGAATTCACGATGGTTCAAGAATTCGAAAAGAAGTTAGACGAACTACCTGCCTTGAAAACCGCTTTTACTGCATTAACACCCGGACGGCAAAGAGCGTACATGCTTTATTTTTCTGCCCCCAAACAATCTAAAACCCGGGTGTCCAGGATTGAAAAAAGTATACAGCAAATCCTGGATGGGAAGGGATTGAATGATTAATTATCATTTACTACTCACTTTAATCATATATCAGTAATTGTATAAATCAAATGCCACGTGAATAGCAATAAAAAGCAGATGTTACAAGCGCAAAAAGCTGCACTGCTCATAGCATTAAAAACCCGTTTTTAAAAAAATATGCACCGCCATAAAGGGCTTGAATGGCCTGCCATTCAATTAGAGCTCGAGGACAATCAAGGAAAACTTTGGTCGCTTAACCAAATGGAAAAAACCGGCGGCGAACCGAATGTTGCAGGTTATGATAGAAAGACAGGCGAACACATTTTTTATAATTGTTTAGCGGAAAGTACCAGAGGGCGGAGAAGTGTTTGTTACGACCATGAAGTACTGGATTCGAGGCAGGAAAACAAGCTGGAAAATAGTGCTGTAGAGATGGCATCTGATATGGGTATTGGATTGCTAAGTGAAAATGGATAAGCATAAAGCTTAAATTATCTTTCTCCAAAAAGAGGCTGTCACAATAAAAATGAGATAGCCTCTTTTTTTGTTCTTGCAGGTTATCCTCGCAGCAGCGCTGATGTACAATACTTACAGGATTGTAACCTGCAACAGCAGATGACTAAGGATGAACAAAGAAGTGAATTTCGGCCCTCCATCCTTTTATCATTGGATATATTACCAACGACAGCATCAAAATTTACTTCACCTGTATCGACCCGGATTCTCAGGCTATTCTTCACTTAAAATGCATAGCAATGCATTACCATACTTTTGAATGTTAGGAAATAAACATGTGGATAAACTGACCCAAGCCAGTTATTGTATGTTCGCTCTTGAAACCAGGTTAGTGTGGGGTAGA
>JANPPB010000277.1:0-5100 GCA_031428295.1 Segetibacter sp.
GGTAAAATCATAAGTATGTCGCCATGGGTTATTTCGGCAATATGCGAAACCACTGCTGCCGTACCCGACCCAAAAGCTTCTATTAAATTTCCGTTTCGATATGCTTCCAAAATTTCATCAATATAAATATCACGAACCTCCACCTTTATATTTTTCTCTTTAAGAATATCAAGAAAATAAGTTCGGGTGGTGCCTTTTAAAACGGCACCGGATAGTTTTGGTGTAAGCACAGTATCGCCAATAACAAAAAATAAATTCATCATACCTGCTTCCTGTATCTTTTTGAATTCCGGACTTTCCAGCCAAATAATCTGGTCAAACCCTTTTTGTTTTGCCAACTGACCAGCCAAAAAAGAAGCTGCATAATTGCCCCCCGTTTTGGCTTCTCCTGTTCCGCCGGGTACTGCTCTTATCAGCGTTTGTTCCGTAACCAGTTTTATAGGCTTTGTAAAATAAGGTTGGGCCGGACCTGTATAAATGTAAAAAGTGTAGGTACTGGAAGGCACTACACCTAATGAACTTTCGGTTGCAATCATTGTAGGGCGCAGGTATAAAGCACTTCCTTCTGATTTTGGAATCCAGCTTATTTCTGATCTGACTATAGCTTTTAAAGCAGCTAAAAATAGTTCGTTTGGAATGGCAGGCATACACATACGCTCTGCAGAAAGATTGAAACGTTCAATGTTTAAATCGGGACGTAATAATTTAGGAATACCATCTGCACCTATTGTTGCCTTCATACCTTCAAAAATGCATTGGCAGTATTGCAGGGCCTTTGATTGTGGATCAAGTATTAACCCCTGGTAAGGTATGATCCTGAAATCGCCCCATTGTCCATCAGCATAATCCATTATAAACATATGGTCGGAAGTATTTTTTCCGAAAGGAATATTGTCAAAGTCTATGTTTTTCAGCTTTGAACTTTCTGTTTTTGTGATTTTTATTTCCATCGTGTTTTTCTGTTGAAAGATTGACTTGTTGCAATATTTAAAATTCTGCTAACCTTAAGTTAGCCATCGCTTTTCTTAAGGCAAAGATTATATAATTAAATGAAGGTTGAATAAGGAATGATTCAGTGGGTGTATTTTAAATTGTTGCAGCCAAGCGGCGGCTTTATATTTTGATTTTGATAGTGCCGGGCTACTCACCAATCATCGTTTCTGACATGACAGGTGCAAACTGCCATTAATAGCAACCCCACCAGAATTTGGAGCGAACTCTTAACGTATCACTTTGTCGACGGTTGGGATGGTGGCTGTTTCGTTTTTAAAACTCACAGATAGGAATGCCGCTAACTGCTAAACGGTTATACTGCTTTGTTGCGGCTGATGCCAACCAGCGATTTTAAAAATGATTTTCTGGGTTATATGAATGATTTAGGGACGACAAGCTTTTACAACCTGATAGGGTAAGGTTGGCATGTTATATGCTCCGGCGATGGTAGGGATATGCAAAGGGAAAGTATATTGTAAAATGGTTAGTGGCTTAACTCAATTTGGCCTACATTGGCTTAATGTACCTTTGTTGTTCATCTTAAATAAAACGGTTATGATAAAGGTTGGCGAATACAACACATTGAAGGTTTTGCGTGAGGTTGATTTTGGTGTGTACCTGGAGGATGGTGGTGAAGGGATATTATTACCCAAAAGATTTGTGCCGGCGGAAACTAAAGTGGGAGATGAGTTGAATGTATTTTTATATCATGATTCTGAGAGCAGGCTCATTGCAACCACACAACAGCCTTATGGTGTTGTGGGTGATATTGTAAAACTGAAGGCTGTTACCGTTACCAACCAGGGTGCTTTTTTAGACTGGGGTTTGATGAAGGATATTTTTGTGCCAAAATCGAAACAACAGGGAATAATGCGTGAAGGCGCGGAGTACCTTGTAAAAATTTATATTGATGAGCAAACAGGCAGGGTGGCAGCAACTGAAAAGTTAGAACTCTTTCTCAGCAACGATAATCTTAGTGTAAAAGAAATGGAGGTTGTGGATTTGACGGTATATCGTAGAACGGACATTGGCTACGTGGTAATCATCAATAATGTACATACGGGAGTTTTGCACTTAAATGAGATTTACCAGGATATTGAAACCGGCAAAAAGTTTAAAGGTTTTATAAAGAAAATTCGCCCGGACAATAAGATTGACGTGGTGATAGGAAAGCCCGGCTACAATAAAGTAGAGGATGAAGCTGGTAAAATTATGAGGTTGCTGCATGAAAATAACGGTTACCTGCCTTATCACGATAAGTCTGATCCTGAAGAGATCTATTCTTTTTTTGGAATGAGTAAAAAGGTTTTTAAAATGACCACAGGTAAATTGTATAAAGACCGTAAAATAGAATTTACCAAAACCGGCATCAAAGCATTGTAAGTTCAAGTAATAAGTGCAACATCTGATTTTAGTAAATCTACCCCCCACTTTTATTAACATTACGCACTTTGAGTTCATTACGGAGATCCAACAAGCTTCTGGCCTTTATTTTATTAATGCAGATGCCAAGCATTTGTTTTTATTTAAAGAATTTATTCAAAACATGAAATCTATGGTAATGCCTATTGATCTTTCAGAACAATATGATTTTTATCTCAAACACGAAGCTAAAATCCGGAAGATTGTTAAGCTAAAAGAGACGATTGCCACTGACGTTTTTAATCAGAGCCGTAGGTTCGGTTCATGTAATCAGGATACTGCTTTAAAAATATGGAACGAGCCTACGGCTCTCGTAGTTTACGCTTATTAAATGCAACGGATTGAAAGCCGTTGTTATAAAACTCGTTGAGCCTACAGCTCTACATAAAAACAGCCCCTACAGATGAAAGTGATTTCGTGGATTTAATATTAATTAGCTTGACGCCTTAGCGATTATTTCGGGAGGCTGTTATCGTTCCTTTCTTGAAATGCCTGCATTCATGAACACCCGTGAAAAAATCAAAATGAAGTGAATAATTTTCGGAGCCTATCCCGCTGTTAGCAGGATTTACTTTCTTTTGATCAGGCAAAAGAGAATGACAGAAAGCTGATGAAGTTACCTGGAGAAAAAATGATAAATTATAAGCTTATATTACTTCATAAATTAGGTTTCATATGAAAAAAGCTTTCTGTATAGTGTCATTAAGTACTCTTTTGCTGTTGTTGTTATCAACTTTGTCGGTCACTGCCCAGGCAGTTGATGTGTCAGGAAAATGGAATATGACAGTAGAAACAAGCGCCGGTAGTGGAACACCCGTATTTATGCTTAAACAAACAGGTGAAACAGTTACAGGCACTTACACAGGCCAATTAGGGGAAGCTGTAGTAACAGGCTCGCTGAAAGAAAAAGCAATCAAACTTGAATTTAAGGCGGGTGAATATAACGTTGTTTATACGGGCACTATTGAGGGTAATACTATCAAGGGTAAAGTAGCAATAGGTGATGTTGCGGAAGGTACTTTTACCGGAATGAAAGAGGTGAAAAATTAATGCCTTTGCATGTTTGACAGGTTTATAAAGAAGTATACAGATTGTTCTTAGTACACCTTTAATGTCACTTGTTGCTTGTCCTCCCGATACAATTTTTTAAGGCAATTGACCTGGATTTGAAAAAAGAAGCAAAAAAAACCTCGAATGCAGATTGCCTCATGCCTTGCAGCGATAATAGCCAGTTTCCCGATTCGCATTTTAATTTAGCTTTTTTCCTATTTTGATGAAGGACAGTAGGGCCTTGATGCTTTCATTATTTGCAATGAAGGTTTTAGTAATGAAGTTTGTCGAAGGGTTAATCATAGCACCTAATACCATAAATTTATATATCAGCCATCCTCATAAAAGATCTCTCATGTACCGCTACTTCATTATTTGTCTCATACTACTTCCGCAGTTTTTGTTTGCTCAATCCCAAACAAAAATTATTGACATGCACATTCACTCATATACCAGCAGCGACTTTGGTGCAAGAGAACCCGCAGCAGATCATTATGGAACTAAAGGTTCTACCAATGCCGAAGCACATAGGGTAGCAACGGTAGCGGCATTTAAAAAATTTAATATCGTAAAGGCTGTTGTAAGTGGAAATCCTGAAAGTGTGGAGCATTGGAAGGCGACAGATAGTGACCATATTGTTATCAGAGGAATTTTGATGTTTACACCAAACGATTACGGTTTGGATTCCGTAAGGTTTGAGCAACTGATTAAAGACAAAAAAATTGAAGTGTTTGGAGAAATAGCCCCTTATTATGGCGGTTCTACCCTAAGCGATTCCATCTGGCAACCCTATTTACGTATTTGTGAAAAATACGACATCCCGGTAGCGGTGCATACGGGCGGTGGCGACCCTGGAGGAACTTATTCATGGTCGCCAAAAGCACGACTACGATTAGCAGACCCTTACTTAATAGAAGATGTTTTGGTAAAATATCCTAAGCTTAGAATATACATGATGCATGCGGGAGGAGAAGACTGGCCGGAGCATGCCATTCGGCTTATGGCTTATTATCCGCATCTCTACACAGATGTTGCAGTAATGCTTTGGGTGGAACCGAATACACAACGATACATTAAAGAATTTCTCAGAAATATTAAGGAAGCCGGATACTTAGACAGAGTGATGTTTGGCTCTGACCAAATGATATGGCCTTATGCCATTGAAAAGTCAATTCGCTTTCTAAATAGTTTGACGTTTCTTACAAAACAAGATAAAGAGGATATACTTTATAATAACGCGGCAAGGTTTTTAAAACTTAAAAAATAAGGATACCTGGTAAGCCCTTTTTTGATAGCTACGGGCTCTTAAGAAAGGCCCCAACTTATAAACTTTTCAGGGTCTCCTGTTTTTCACAACCTAAGCCTTCAACCAGGTATATCTGAACATCTTTAAGGCACCATTACTTTCCTAATAAAAACCTATACAAAAAGATGTAACTGTTGGTGGGCAAATGTTTAGCACGATTAGCTCATGGCAGCAAAGCGGACTTTCGCAAAAAACTTACTTTGAACAATAGGGTATCCACTGTCATGTATTTTATTACTGGTACAAATTTTCGCCTTTGATAGTGTTCTTCACCTGCAAATATTAGACGAGTAAAGAACTGTTGGTGAAGAACACCAACAGCGGCTGAA